>JAGFXQ010000344.1 GCA_017861355.1 Bacillota bacterium | reverse complement strand
CGTGGAGCGAATAATTCACACAAAACAATTAATATTAAGTGATAGGGAGGTTGTAATATGAAATCAGATACAGATGGAAATCAGTTGCACCAATCGAAGAAAATAAAATATATATTGATCGGACTTGGGTTATTATGCATCCTAATAATTACTATAGTCAGTATTTATAAGGTTACCTACAGTCCGAGAAGTAAAAACGAAAGAGCAATTAAGGCTGTTGTTACCTCCGTATTAACCTGTCCGGATATTGAACTTATTCAATTAATGGAGCTATGTGCAACAAAAATTGGCCAGGGTTTTATTGAAGAGCCAAAGCCAGAGGATCTAGAACGGTTTGATAATAAAATGAAGGATATGTTTGGTCCCTATTTGACAGAGAATACATTACACTACATAAAAATGAGTGCTCTTCGATATCATTTAATCGCTGAAGAAAAGGGATACAAAACGTGGGTAGAAGATATCGAGATTAATCAGGATAAAAAGGACTCTAGGAATTATACATTTACTATTCATCTAGAATACTCCGGTACCAATATACCAAAGAAGCAGTTGGTTGTTAGCGGAAGGGCACAGTGCTTAGAGAAGGGAAAGATAACATTTCTAAGGTTCTCGGATGATTTTTTCAAGAACGAATTGATGAACAGTAACTGAGCTATTAATGATAGGATAAGCCAATGTATCGTGGGCATATTGAGCAGTTAAGGATAATATTGCAGATAGAGAAAAGTAAGATGAATGGAATGAGTGAGGAACCTTATAATGCAACCTAAGATAATCATATTAAGAGGTAATTCAGGTAGTGGAAAGACAACCGTTGCAAAGAAGCTGCAAAAAATATTGGGACATGGGACACTCCTTATATCACAAGATGTGATAAGGCGAGAAATGCTATATGTGCAGGACGGTGCAGACACAAAGGCAGTTGATTTGCTTCTACAACTTATTATGTACGGGAAAGAAAACTGCACCTCCATCATTTTGGAAGGTATTTTGATGTCTGACTGGTATCGTAGGTTATTTGAAACTATTAAGAATGAATTTGAAAATGAAATCTATGCGTATTATTTTGATCTTCCTTTTGAAGAAACCTTAAATAGACATAAGACAAAACCGTTTGCGACTGAATTTGGGGAAAATGAAATGAAAAGATGGTGGAAGGAAAAGGATTATATCGGAATTATTCCGGAACAAATAATTGGTAAGAATATGACGGAAAATGAAATTGTCGATATGATAATAAATCGTATCGGGCATTAAGAATATGTTTGCAATCGAGACATGAATTAATCTGTACGAGGAATAAGCTTAGGGAAAAGTGTTGTGAACGCAAGTTATAACATAAAGAAATTGACAGGATGGGAAGGTATTTTACGATGAGAGAAATTTTGAGAATAGATACACAAAACTATCAGGAGGAATGGCCGGTACATAAAAGAATTGCTGCAAAAGCGATATTCTATATTGATGATAAGCTGGTGATGCTTCAATCGAATCTCGGAGATGTAAAGTTTATCGGAGGTGGAATCGAAGATGGTGAGAGTCAAATTGATGGCTTGATAAGAGAAGTGAAGGAAGAGACAGGATATGAGGCAATCAAGTCTTCAATTAAAGAGATTGGAATTGTTATTGAGAGAAGAAAAGATAAATATGAAGACGCTATATGGGAATTGATGACTTATATGTTTTCGTGCGAAGTTAATCCTTTGGAACGCGAAGAGTTGAAACTAACCGAAAATGAAATAAAACATGGTATGAAATGTGTGTTTCTTACTCCGGAAGATGCAATTCATAATAATGAGGAAGCTCTTAAGAAAAATCAATATAGTGAATGGTTATATCGGGACCTGGAATTATTAATATTACTTTTTAAGAAGTAAGTAAAAGAGTAGTAGGAGGAGAATGAGTTGAAAAAGACATTTCGTTTATTATTAGGTTTACATTTATTTGTTGGAATAGGTGCGATGGGTGGAGGAATGATGGCAATATTATTTCCGGAAGGCCCGGGAGGGATGCCGGTCGATGCACTAAATAATTCCCCCTTTCAAGACTATCTAATCCCCGGTATTATCTTATTTGCTGTTATAGGATTGGGAAATGTATTTTGTGCCTTAACCATGCTTCTCAAATCAAAATATCAGGGTTACATAAGCAGTATATTCAGCTGGGCGTTAGTTTTCTGGATCATAGTTCAATGCATCATGCTTCGTATAGTTGCTTCATTGCATGTGATATATTTAATGATCGGTCTGGTTCAGGCACTCTTATCAGCGATATTATTGTTTGCACAACACCTGTTTCCTACCGGTATCATTCTTACTGTTATAATGAAATTAGAAGATAGATTACCTAATCATAAATTTATTAAGAACATAGGAAAGATATTTATGAGGATTTATGATACAGATGGATTGCGCTAAAGCTATAAGAGCAACAGACGCCACTTGGTATAAGTTTACCCCCCAAAATATAGATAGATATTTTGAGATCAATTAGTTTTCATTCATTTACATAGCAAAAAATCTTCGATATTATTATATAATTAAGAAAGAGGATTATCATGGAAAAATCAAATCGACTTTATATTCTCTGGACAAATGCAGACATTCTGACCGCAGACAAAATGGTAATGATGTATGCAACTAACAGTATGCTAAATCAATGGTGGGAGGAAGTAACCGTAATTATCTGGGGTGCTACGGCCAAATTGGTTGCTGAGAATGATCTGATTCAAACCAAAATCAAGATTGCACAACATGCAGGAGTACATTTTTCAGCATGTAAAGCATGCGTAGATCAATTAGGAGTTACGGATAAGATCGCTGAACTTGGTATCGAAGTAATGTATTGGGGAGAAGGGTTGACAAACCTTCTTTAAAATGAGGAAAAATTGATTACGATTTAAGAGATTGATATAGGAAGAGGTGGGTCTGATGAATGCAATTCTGACAATAATACCACTGATACTGATACGATTTGTACTGTTAGGTATATTAGACAAGGAGTCGCTAGGAAGAGCAGCTTTCTTCGCTCCGAGGATTGGAGTAGAAAAGACGGCATACGTGTTCTATCAGCTTTCGAATAGCTTGATTATTGTATATCTGTGTTTTCTCAAGGTTACAGCAGATCCACACTGGCTGTATGTGGGGTTAGTGGTATACGGACTTGGAGTCTTATTATGCCTCTTTTCTGTAATGGATTTTACAAAACCGAAGGAGAATGGTATTAATATTAGTGGCCTCTACCGGGTATCTCGTAATCCGATGTATGTCGCATATTTTATATATTTTCTAGGCTGTGTGCTACTCACTAAGTCGTTGATATTACTTGCGATATTACTCGTTTTTCAGATATCTGCTCACTTTATTATACTATCCGAGGAAAGATGGTGCACCCAGAAATTTGGAGAAGAGTACATCGCTTATATGAATAAAGTGAGGCGTTATATTTAACATCCATAATTCTACATGCTATAGGAGATCAATAATATGAGTAAGAATCCATATGATAGCTTCCCACTAATTACAACGGACGAGCGGTCATTGCATAATACAAACCAGATAAAAAGTCGATTTATTGGTGCGGGGGAATGGACATAGAATGATGATTGATAATAATACTACGGAATTAAAACAAGAGATTGAAAAAGGAAGCCATAAGAGATATGGGGTGCTGATAAATAATGCGATACTCTCAGGTGTGGCAATGAGTGTTATCACAGTTCTTGTGTGGTTTCTGCTTTCAGGAACGGTAAAAAGTGTCGGAGCTGCTTTGTTAATTGCAGCATTAACCCTGATTATTCTT
>JAGFXQ010000108.1 GCA_017861355.1 Bacillota bacterium | reverse complement strand
ACGGATTGCTCCGCTTCTGCACTATGAGGGAGTATTCTCTTTATAAACGATTCATCCATTGGTGGTCCTCCCGGGGATTAGATTGCATCTACTTTAACTTTTAGCTCTGCAGTTACCTGAGGATGGAGCTTCACTTGAACCGTATAGGAGCCCGCATGCTTGATTGGATCATTCAAGCCAAGCTTCTTTTTGTCAATATCCAAATTAAACTGTTTCTTCGCCGCTTCCGCAATTTCCTTAGAGGATATGGAACCAAAGGTCCTACCACCCTCTCCTGCCTTGATTGCTAATACTACCGTAAGTTCTTCCAGCTTCTTCGCAAAGTTTCTTGCTTCCTCCAGAAGTTCTTTCTGCTTCTTCTCCTCTGCTGCCTTCTGCATATTCAAGTCATACAGATTCTGTTTGGTAGCCTCTAAACCAAGTTTTTTAGGCAAAATAAAATTCCTGGCATAACCGTCGTTCACTTTCACGATCTCACCCTTTTTACCAAGGGCTTTCACATCCTGCATTAAAATAATTTCCATATGTTTTTCTCCTTTACCTAACGAATATGACTATAATTCTCCCTCTTCGTACATTTTCGTTAACGTTGTTTTTAATTTATAGATCGCATCCGATATCGATGTATTCTCTAATTGTGTTCCGGCTACACTTAGGTGACCGCCTCCGCCAAGCTTCTCCATAATAATCTGAACATTTACCTCATCTATGGATCTGGCACTGATATAGATCTTATCATTATAATCGGTTAATACAAAGGTCGCTTTGATGTCTGTAATATTCAACAGTTCATTTGCCACCTGCGCTCCAAGAATCATAGGACTATCCACTTCGGAACTGGCACAAATTGCTATGGCAAAGTGCTTCAGAAAGATCTCCGTACTGCTGATGGCATCTGCTTTAATCTTAAAGTCTGTCATTTCACTACGGAAGGACTTCCGGATTCTTGTCACATCTGCACCGCTTCTTCTGAGATAGGCGGCTGCCTCGAAGGTCCTTACACCAGTCTTCGTTAAGAAGTTATTGGTATCAATCATAATTCCTGCATATAATGCATCTGCCTCCAAGGGCTTCAGCTTCAAATTACCGCCGATATACTGCATAATCTCTGCTATCATCTCACTGGTTGAAGAGGCATAGGGTTCGACATAGGATAATACGGCGGCATCAATTGCCTCATTTGTCTGGCGATGATGATCAAAGATAACAATCGTCTTGGTATAATCCAGAAGCTCTACGCACTCCAGATAGCTGGGACGGTTAACATCCACGATAACCAAAAGTGTATTGTTATCTACAATCTCCCTTGCCTGATCATTCTTAAGGAACATATCTTCTTCATAATCCGGATTACCTACAAACTTATTCATCATTGGACGAAGTGAGGAGGTTACCTCATTGATAACAATATGAACCTTCTTATTGAAGGATTTCGCAATTCGATACACACCAATAGCTGATCCAAAAGAGTCCACATCTCCGATCTTATGCCCCATGATGACAACCTTATCCTTGCCTTCCACAAATTCTCGAAATGCATGGGCTTTCACTCTTGCCTTTACACGGGTACTCTTTTCAACAGAAATACTTTTGCCGCCATAATAAGAGATTTTCTCTCGGTCTTTAACAACTGCCTGATCTCCGCCTCGGCCAAGTGCCAAATCGATGGCTGCTCTGGCATATTCATATCCGCTGATATAGGTATCTGCATTAACACCAAGTCCAATACTGATGGTTACGCTCATCTCATTACCGATATTTACTCCCCGAACTTCTTCCAAAATAGCGAATTTACTGGTTTGCAGAAAAGGCAGATACTTCTGCTGGAACACAAAGATATACTTATCCTTCTCCAGCTTCTTCGTAATCGCGTCAATACTTTGCATATATTTATTAATCTTTCTGTCAACCAATGCGGTCAACAGCGAGCGTCTAACTTCATCGATGCTTTCCAGTGCTTCTTCATAATTATCAATATAGAGAAGTCCTGTGATCAGCTTCTGTTCCTTATTCTCCTTTAACAGAGATATAATTTCCGTCTCGTCATAGAGATACATTGCAATCAGAGCATTGCGATCATCCCAAGCACTCTCTGCGTCCCCGATGTGAAAATTAATATCATCTTCAAAATCCGGCGTAATCACCTTACGGAGCAGAACCTTATAGTTACGTCCGTGAAGCACTATGTGAAGAACTTCATCCGCCTCATTCTTCGGCAGATTATCCACTAATATCTCAGGAATGATATTCGAGATCGAGCGACGTGCTGCACTCTTCTCCTGTATAATATCCATAAACTCATCATTACCCCATTGCATTCTGCCCTCTAGATCCAGAATTGCATAAGGAAGATTCAGCTCCTTTAATAAACGCTTTTGAACCTGGCCATAATCCATAGCATAGCGCACCAGTTCCGCAGCTATCTTATGTCGTTTGACAAGATAGACTGTAGCTGCCATAGCAAAGTATACAACCGTAAATGCAGTCATAACATAACCAGCCAGGCGATCAATCATATAAATGCTCAGATTCATGCAAAGTAATACCGATGTCAATATAATCGGCCAAAGCAAATATACTCTTAATGCACCTCTGAGCTTCAAATTGCGGTTCATGACTAAAACTCCTTTTAACTAATTATTGCAAGACTCTGCACAGCTTATCCCGTATAGTATAACATTAAAAGTCTTCCTTTTAAAGAGTAATATTTCAAAGTATCAGCGAAGTACTTCTGTCGCAAGAAACATACGGAAAGATTCCCTGCGCGGAGTGCTTTTTGTTTCATAGGACATAATTTTCTATAGAACGAGAAAATCTCAAGACAAGGATCGTCTTGAGATTCTATATTCATGGCATGTAGTATGAATGATCCAGTCAACTTTTATCGCTTACTCCGCGCTTTTTAACTTGGGTAGCTTATAACTTGTCTTCGATATTGGGTAGGCTTTCACAAAGGCATCCGTCTTATACTCTGCATCCCTCTTATGGCCTTTGAAATCCTTTGTATTTTTCAGAAAATAATCATTAGTCAGCATGGGCTTTCCATCCGAAGAGATCGGATCATCCCAGGTCAGATCTATGTTGTACCATTTTCCTTTGATTTTAACGATATTCCAGGCATGAGGCACTCCGTTACCGGTTCCTGATATAATTCTACATTCCACTCCGGCTTCCGTGAACATCCTATAAGCCAGAATACTGTAACCTTCGCACACTGCCGATTGTTCAATCATCGCATCATATGCAGTAACTCCTTGCAGTGATGAGTCATAGCTAACCCGATTAATGATATAATCATGAATTGCTCTCACCTTCTTATAACCAGAGACACCATCGAGCTTTAATTCCTGCAATGCACTCTTAATCTTTGCATCAAGGATTCTCTCCTCCTCCGGAGTAGTATTATAACGTGTATCAAGTTCAAGGGTAGATTTTCTGCCACTACTCGTCCATACCGCATTCCATCCTTTTACCGAGTAAGCCAGATAATCATTGTCTTTCGCTGTTGCTTTATCATCAATAGCCAAAGCCTTCTTATACAACTCATCAATATCAAGCTTGTAGTCCGGAATCGAATAATTTATAACAATTTTATCTTCTCGATTTAAGAAGCCGGTATACAATGCCGAAACCATTTCCTTCTCACTGGCCACCGTTATCTCCGTAGCTGCGGTTGCTACCTTATATGGTCCTATATGCTGATCGCCGGATCCCCAGACAGCTCCTGTTGATGCCAACTGGCTACCGGATAGCAATGCCACCAACAATAGCGCTATGATTCCTTTTTTCATATCCAACCTCCGATCATTGAAAGCTCAAATTAAATCTTACCGACAAGATCAATTCCCGGCTTCAAGGTGGAAGCACCGGCTCTCCATTTCGCCGGGCACGCCTCACCGGGGTTCTCTCTGACATATTGTGCCGCTTTGATCTTATTAATTAAAATACCTGCATCCCGCCCGATACTTCCTGCATTAATCTCAACCGCTTGAATTACTCCATCCGGATCGATAATAAAGGTTCCCCGATCTGCCAGACCCTCTGCTTCATTCAGTACATCAAAGTTGCGGGAAAGCGTGTGGGAAGGGTCTCCAATCATAACATAGGTTAGCTTACTGATTGCTTCCGAGCTGTCATGCCAAGCCTTATGTGTATAATGTGTATCGGTTGATACGGAATATACCTCAACCCCCAGTTGCTTCAATTCTTCATAATTATTTTGCAGATCCTCCAGTTCTGTGGGACATACAAAGGTAAAATCCGCCGGGTAGAAGCAAAGCACACTCCATTTGCCCTTAAAATCCTGTTCGGTTACCTCAAGGAATCTATCCTTTTGAAAAGCCTGTGCCTTAAATGGTTTCACTTCTGTTCCAATAAATGACATAGTAATCAACCTCCTATAATAAATTTATCCACAAAGTTTGTTTGTGTTTATAATGGTAACGATATTAACGTGATTAATGATATTAATAATCATTACTATTATAATAGCAAAAATGGGATAAAAGTCAAGAGGTTAATAAATATAGATGGCTTTGTCTTCCTTCTTAATAATTTATTAGTACGGAAACACCGGTATTGATATATTGCGGTCCGGTATTTTCTTCTTTGATTGCCGCAATCGCCTCTGCCATACCCAGGTATCCCATCGTATATGGATTCTGGGCAATGAGTACCTTGAGATACTTCTCGCGAAAAAGCTTCATCAACACCTCTGTCTTGTCAAAGCCCACACCGGTAATCTCCTTCCCACTATCCTTAATCGCATTGCCAACTCCGATGCTGGTTCCTTCACTCGTTCCAAATAAGGCCACCAGATCCTCATGCTCCATCATCAAACGTGCCGCTGCTTTTTGCGCTTTTACCGGATCATCATCTTCCATATAGATTGTTTCTAATAGGTTGAATCTCCCATCCTTTTCCAACGTTGTTCGAAAGCCATCCTCTCGCAGCTTTGTGTTTGCTTTCGATGCCAGATTAATGATACCAACAGAACCACTCATCTTTCCCTCTTCCTGTAATATAAAAAGCACCGACTCTCCTGCTTGCACCCCTGCTTTATAGTTATCGGTTGATAATGTAGAAATTGCGTCTTCATTGGGGGGAGCATCTACATAAATAATCTTTACACCTTTCGCCTTGGCAGCCTCAATCGCCGTAGATATCAGCTCAGGGTCGTCCGGCGCTACGATCAAGGCTTCCGCACCCTGTTCTACCGCATTATTGATGATCTCTATCTGCTGCTCTGTACTTCGCTGTTTTGGAGCGTCCCAGACATAGCTTACCCCCATTAGCACAGCCATATCTGCGGCTCCTTGATTCATGATGCCCCAATATTGATATCCCTTATCTGTGGTGATTAGGTATACTTGTTGCATCTTATTGTCTTGAGTAGTAGTCATCTGAGTGGAACCCTGAACAAATCTCTGATACCAGAGAACGAAGAGCAAAAATGCCGCTACTATTACAATCATATCTTTGATTATTTTTCTTGATCCCATTTTGCTCCCCTTCCTTCCTTGTTCCTGATTACAAAAGAACCGGTATTAATATAATCCGGTCCGGTATCCTTACCAAGAAGAGCTGCTACTGCCTCAGCAACACCGAGATAACCCATCGTATAAGGGTTTTGTGCAATAATAGCCTTGATACTTCCCTCTTTGAGCAGTTCCATCATAGCATCGGTCTGATCAAAACCTATGCCAATATATCGGTTGTTATTCGCTTTAATAGCATTCCCAACCCCTATACTGGTACCTTCATTTGTTCCGAATAAAGCGACCAGATCCTCATTCTCCATTATCATTTTCTCTGATGCTAGTTGAGCTTCCTTAGCGTCTCCTCGTTCTGTCTCCACTGTTTTTATTATGTTATACCGCTTATCATTTGCAATTGCATCTCGGAAGCCAATTTCACGTAACTGTGTATTCGCCTTCGATTTAACACTGACAATCCCAATGGAGCCGTGATCGATCCCCATCTCTGTTAGTAAAGAAAGCATTGTCTCTCCCGCAAGTTTCCCAGCCTCATAGTTATCCGTTGCAAGTGTAGTGATTGCCTCCTCATAGGCAGGTGAGTCTACATAAACTATTTTTACACCCTTTGCCTTTGCATCCTCGATCGCACCCGATATCAACTTTGGGTCATCCGCTGCGACCAGCAAAGCATCCGCACCGGTTTCAACCGCTTTATTTATCACCTCAATCTGTTTCTCAACATTTCTCTCCGAGGGTGCGTCCCATACATATTTAATCCCTACTGCTTTTGCCATATCGGCTGCACCTTGATTGATAAAATCCCAATATTGGTACTCCTTATCGGTTGTGATCAGATGTACCTCAAAATACTTTACTCTTGAGATAGTCATTAAAGCTTTATTCTCAAAACTGCTTTGATGCCAGATAACAAAGAGCAGGAAAGCGAATAAAATTACAGTAATATCTATAATAATTTTTCTTAGCTTCATGCCAACCAGCTTTCCTTAAGGTATGGATACATCTTATCCTGACCCCAATATGATTAATCTCTACAAATATATATATTACATGTCACAGGAAAAATTTCTTATTATCATAAGTAAATTAACAAAAAGCCGTTACACAACTACTGTCATGTAACGGCCTTCATTCTAATCATAAATTATTGTTATAGGAAAGTGCGATATTGCTATTTTTTATCTTGATGCATCCTTAACGTAAGTTCATTGATCAGTTGGATTGCCACAAAATAATTTTTCTTTTCTTCCTCTG
Source organism: Bacillota bacterium (assembly GCA_017861355.1). Taxonomy (GTDB): domain Bacteria; phylum Bacillota; class Clostridia; order Lachnospirales; family Lachnospiraceae; genus Mobilitalea. Next base: position 3,492 of record JAGFXQ010000108.1, on the reverse strand, counting down.
TCAGATGTTCCAACATTTTATTAGCGAAGCTATTATGTTTTGTAATAATCTCATTTGTTAGCTTCTCCCCACTCTCCAGAAGACGCAGATTATATACTCTCTTATCCTTTGGATCCGGAACCTTCTCGATATACCCAAGTTCAATCAAATGATTGGCTACCGGAGTAAAAGAACCCTTCTCCAAGTTCAATTTTTTGCTGACCGCAGACATGGGCTTCTCCCCTTCAAACTTGAGAAATATCATTGCCTTTGTGTGAGTATGATTGAGATTCGTGGGAAAATCCGTACTTTCTTCAAATGCCTTGAAATATGCATTCTCAATAATGGAACGTAGTTCTAATATATCATGAAAGTCCTTGTGCTCATCCATACACATCGTTATAATACCTCCGGAATTATATTATCATTTTCATGGATACCATCTTTCATTTCCCGTCGATAATTGAACACCAAAATAATCGCTGTAATAAGAATAGCTATTCCATCTGCGATTGGAGTGGCTGCCCACACACCATTTAAACCAATAAATTGCGGTAATATTAATACTGCGGGAATCAAGATAATAAATTGTCGAAGAATTCCCAGAATAATTGATAATGTTCCCCTTGCGATGGATTGGAAGAAAGCCACACCAATTAAATTGATGCCAAGAAGCGGGAGCATTATAATAAAGATTCTTAAACCCTGTGCCGCAACATTAATGGTATCCGAGGACGGATCAAGAAACATACTGATAAAGACCGCCGGAAATAGCTCAAGTGCTAAGAATACGATAGTAGAAAAACCAATTGCTACAAATAAAACTTTTCTTAGAGTCTCATAGACTCTTTTATGAAGTTTCGCTCCGTGATTGTAGCCAATGATTGGTTGCATTCCTTGTTGTAATCCCATAATAGGCATAATAAATAATGTGAACAAGCTATTGATCGCTCCCATAGAAGTGATTGCTGCAACTCCGCCATACGTTGATAATCCTCTGTTAACAAAAGTCATCGACACACTGGTTCCTAAGGTTGTGACAAAGGAAGCAAAACCGATACTCAATATGGAGATTACAACCTTCCTATCTGGTATCAGGTCCTTTAATCTCAGACGAAGTGAGCTCTTACCTCTTAGATAAAACGAGGATAGCATCAGGAAGCCTACAAACTGACCAATGATCGTAGCGTATGCAGCACCTTGAACGCCCCACTTGAATATAGCAATAAAGATATAGTCCAGAATAATATTCGTAACTGCAGAAATCATCATTGAGCTCATGGAAAGGATCGGACGTCCTTCCGTTCTTACGGCTCCATTTAATGAAAATGCAAACATTTGAAAAATAAATCCAGCCAATATGATTTTCATATATTCACTTGCAGGTTCAATAATCTCCGGGGTAGCACCAAAGAAGGTCAGTATTTGAGTTAAATTCATAAAAATTGTGAATAATGTGATTCCGGTAATGATGGTACCCATTGTAATCATATTGCCTAGAACATGACTAACACCACGGATATCTTTCTCTCCAAATCGGATGGACATGAGTGCTGCACCTCCGGCTCCGATTAAGCCCGCAAATGCAAAGATCAGCATCATTACAGGGAAGGTAATCGTGAGTCCCGCCAAGGCATTCTCACCTACATATTTACCAACAAAGATTCGATCGACGATATTATAAATCGCATTTACAATCATTGCAATTACTGCAGGGATTGAGAATTTGAGTAACAAGTGTCCTATCGGCTTTACTCCAAGATCTTTGGTCATATGGCTTTCTTGAGGCTGGGTCAGATCCGCTTCATGCTCGTTTCTATTCTCGGCTTCTCGTTGTTTGTTAATTTTCTTCATTCTGATTCCCCATTTCTGTTGTTCTATATATATTAGTTATATTTCTAACTATTATTATAGCAGTAAGAAAACCGCCTGTCAATTAGTTTTATTTCTAACTATTCGATATCTCGGTTCAGCCGAAAAGACGATCCACATGTTTACGCTATCGTATAGCAATTCGTATATCTCTGTAGTAGGATTAATATACTTATAAATTAACTTTACAAAGACCTACACCCAAAACGGGTGTAGGTCCAATTTATGTTATAATATATTTCATGATAATATTATTTTTTTGTAACGAAATCACATTTAACGCGACATATTATTATCAACACGTGTTTGTCCAATAGAATTTAAGAAGGAGAAAAGCTGTGAAAGAAATTATAAGATTGTATTACGAGTTTAAAACTGACTTGTATCACTATCTTTTGGGATTAACGCATGATTCTACCCTGGCCGATGATTTGCTTTCAGATACATTTCTGCAAGCAATTATCAGCTTACCATCCTTTCGAGGTGAATCATCAATAAAAACATGGCTCTTCGGAATTGCGCGTAACCTTTGGCTGCAACATCTGAGAAAGCATAAATCTACAATTAATATTGACGAAATGCCCGAAAGAATCATCGATAACGATCTCCTGCAGGGAATAGTTTTAGATGAATTAGCGAAACGAGTAAAAGCGCTTTTATCTGAAAAGGATTCCTGTAGTAGAGAAGTTTTCATAATGCGTATGAATGGCTATTCTTATAAAACCATAGCGGAAACATTAAAGATTTCAGAAAGCACAGCACGAGTCATCGAGTTTAGAACAAGAAAATGGCTGCAAGCCATTTTATCAAAGGAGGATTATATATGAAAATATCATGCGATGTGGCTGAGGATTTAATGCCATTGGTAAAAGATAGAATCGCACGCGAAGGAAGTGTTCATCTATTAAATGAGCATATGCTAGAATGTCCGGCCTGTAAAGCATTATTTGAAGAGCAGAATTTTTTGCAGAATAAATCCAGTACTCCGCAATTAGTGAAGTTGAAAAGGATATTGTTCACAGCGGCTGCAGTTCTAATGATGATCGGTGGTTTGCTTGGGTACTTTTCATCTTCTGCCAATACACCAATGCCAATTATGCTTGTGTTTGTTGGACTATTATCCTTGCTTCCTTTAGCAATTATTTTGAAAAAGGGGAAACAAGATAGTATAAAACGATTTTTTTATGGAAAAGCAGTGGGTACCATTATCCTTTTTGGTCTGTTAGGAATATACTTACTTCTTCATCACGTATTTGGTTTGTTTTAATTAAAAAGCCGTTACAGAACCAAGTGAAAGCTTTCACTGTAGTCATGTAACGGCTTTATTTTAATTAATCAATTACGTAAGGCATAAGTGCGATATGTCTTGCTCTCTTAATAGCTACGGTTAAAGCTCTCTGATGCTTTGCGCAGTTACCAGTGATTCTTCTGGGAAGGATCTTGCCTCTCTCAGATACATATCTCTTTAACTTATTGGTATCCTTATAGTCAATTCCTGTGTGATTTTTGTCAGCACAGAATACGCATACTTTCTTTCTTCTGCGTCCGAAGGTTTTTCTCTTCATCGGAGAATCGCCTCTGTCTTCGTTTCTCTTGAATGCCATGTCATGACCTCCTTATCCGATTTTTCATGCTAGGCGG
>JAGFXQ010000343.1 GCA_017861355.1 Bacillota bacterium | reverse complement strand
GCACTTATGGCTTCCCTGTTTTACCGTCAAAGGACTGAAGCAGAAGTGTCAAGAAAAAGATAATCGCAGCTATGATTACAATGGTCGGTCCCGTTGCTATACTCATATAGTAGGATAAAACCAGCCCTAATATTCCGGAGAACAGTGAAATCAGAAGGGAAAACAGATGATACTCCCTGACATTCGAAGAAATATTTCGGCTCGCTGCTGCCGGTAAGATTAGAAGCGCATTAATAATCAGGATACCGACCCATTTTACCGAGAACATTACGATGACAGCAATCAGGATACTGAAAGCATCCTCCATTCGCTTAATATTGATATTCTTACTTTTTGCAAGAGACTCATTGACACTAATGGCATGCAACTTATTGAAGCCAATGAACCAGAACCCCATAGTCAGAAGAAATATAACAAAAAGCAGAACAATCTCTTTGGTGGTGATGCTTAGGATGTCGCCGACTAATAACGCTGAGTATTTTGCGAAATTTCCGCCTCTGGACAGAATTACAAGTCCGATTGCCATACTTAGGGAGGCAAATACTGAGATCACCGTATCCGTTGATACTGTCTTGCGACGCTTGATTCTATTCAACAACAAAGCAAAAGCCACGGCAAATATAAGCATTGAAAGACTCGTATTTGCTATTCCGAATAACGTACCGAGTGCGATGCCGGTGAGCGCAGAATGTCCTAAGGCATCCGAGAAAAAAGCCATTCGATTATTCACTATCATTGTACCAAGGATACCAAATAACGGAGTAATGATTAGTACGGCCAGCAATGCATTTTTCATGAAATCATATTCTATCCACGAAAAAGGCAATAAAAATTCTACTGATTTATAAAATAAATTCATCTTCTGCTCCTATCCGAACGCACGGTTAAATTCTTCACTTCCTAAGACCTCTTCCGGTGTTCCTTCCTTAAGAATCGTTTTATCCAGAAGTATAACATGATCTGCATAGCGACGCACAAAGTCAAAGTCATGGGAAACGATAATCATTGCCAAATCATAATTACTACGCAATTTATCGATATTATTATAAAAAAGTTGCATTCCGTTCGAATCTATTCCTGATACCGGCTCGTCCAATATAAGAAGATTAGGTACCGGCGAGATGGCAACCGATAGAAGCACTCGCTGAAGCTCTCCTCCGGACAGGTCACAGGCTCTCTTATCAATCAACTCGGAAGCCTCAAAGATGTCCAGTTGCTCGCTAATATATCGATACACCTTGGGACTCTTTCGAAAGAAGATCGGAAAATCAGTTACAAATCCTGCAAAGAGATCATATACACTCATCGGAGTGTTTTTCTCCATGTTAATATATTGCGGGACATAACCAATCTTAAGATTTTCCACCTTTTGATTTTTCAGATCTTTGAATTCGATGGAGCCTTCGTGCTTAATCTCACCAAGAATCGCCTTCACCAGGGTGGATTTTCCCGCACCGTTCTTGCCAATGATCACAGTAATCTTCCCACAATGGATATGCAAGTTAATATCCTCAATAATCACCTGAGATCCATCCCGCACACTGATGTTCTTCATCTGAAGGCAATGTAGGCCACAAGCAGCTTCACCTAGCCTGGAAGATTTTATGTGCTTACGCGACATATTCTTTGAAACCTTCATACGTTATCATACCTTTCGTAAATAAGTGCCATAATAGCTGTACAGCAAATCTAGAACTGGCACTGACTGCCAAGCTATAACACTATTATAAGCGCTTCCCTTCTATTTTACCAGTTTTTTCAATGTTTCAATGTTTTTCTTCATTGCTGTCAGGTAGGAGTCCTTTGAACCATCACCGGTAACCGCTGAATCAATGATGGATTCCGTTGCACCTGTTTCTGCTGCAATCTGACTTGCAATCGAATCACTAAATTGCTCTTCTGTAAACAGGTATTTGATATCTCCTGCTTTCACTTCATCCACAATCTTCCCAATCTCACCTGCACTCAAGGAGGTATCCGAATCCAATGGGATTGAATATGCTACATTAATTCCGATACGCCTTGCCAAATAAGCAAAGGAATCATGAAATATAACTGCTTCTTTGTTACCCAGTCTATTGTCATCACTCCATGTGTTAGCCAATTCTGTTATTGACCTGTCCAGTTCCGTAATTTTTGAGATATAAGTATCCGAATTACTCCTGATCTTATCTGCTATGGATGGATCTGCTGCTTCTGTGGTATTCAAATAATCGTTCAAACCATTTGCAATCTTCTCTACCTGTTTGATATATTGCTGCGGATCAAGCCAAACATGAGCGTTCCAGCCGATATTGCTTAATTCCGTTCCATTTTCCGCCTTATTAGCTCCATCTCCATTTATCACCTTGGAGGTGTCTGGGACATTCACGGTTTCTCCATCAGAATGTACTTCTTCTGAGGGAATCATCTCAATACCTTCACTGGCATCAATAATTGTTAAATTCGGATAATTGGTCATAATATCATTAAGAAAGCCTTCCATTCCACCACCATTAATAATCATGACGTCAGCCGCTGATATTATTTTCATATCCTCTGTTGTCAGCTGATAATCATGCAGGCAGCCTGTCTTCAGATCGGTTAGACTCTTTACCTCCATATTATCAATTCCCTCAGCCAGATTTAAGCCAATCATATAGACAGGATAAAAGCTTGTGACCACCTGAAGCTTGTCTTCACTTTTTGTTAACTCAGTTGCAAAATTTTTCGAAGATATCTTTATTATGATAGATCCTACCATAATCATAAATAGCATTATTCCAAATAATATTAATAATTTTCTTTTCATCCGTAGTCCTTTCCAAATGCAACTCATTTGCATTAACTATTATATATTAAAGTATTGCCGATTGTCAACTCGTTTAGACCTTATGCTACAAATGTATCGATTCGTATTTCTATTATTTTATCTTGTAAAGCATGTAATTTTATGCTATTATTTCTCATAATTAATCGATACGAAGATTTGTGAAATAATTTGCTTAATTAACAGGAGGATCATGATGAAATCAATAAGTATTAATAAATTAGTAACCGCAGCCTTGATGGCCGCCTTAACCTGTGTCGCCACAATTGTGATTGCAGTCCCCTCTCCGGTGGGAGGCTTTATTCATCCCGGCGATGGCTTTGTCATATTATCCGGAATTATACTCGGACCTTTTTTTGGCGGCTTAGCTGCCGGTATCGGTTCCATGCTTGCAGACTTAATACTTGGTTACAGTGCTTATGCTGCTGCTACCTTCATTATTAAATGTCTTGCTGCAATTGTTGCTGTCAGCATCTATCGCTTGTTACACAAGAGCAAGCCGTTGAAGATTATTTCCGTATTAATTGCAAGTATACTGGGTGGCGTTGTTGTCACCATCGGTTATTATTTATTTGAAAGTACTTTACTTGGTCTCGGATTCGAAGCCGCTGCAGTGAATATCCCTTTTAACTTTGTACAGAATGGTTTTGGTATTCTGGTGTCCGTCTTGTTATTCCCGTTATTGCGGAAGGTTCCTCAGATACGAACCCTTATCGAGGGCTAAATACCAAGCTACGCCCGCTTTACCTTCACTATCGGATTTATCTGTACTATTGGATTCATTGATAAACTCTTAATTGAAGATTTAGGGTTCTCCGATTTTCAAGTCTTATTATTTTAGATTATACATTACATTAATTTATATAATGCTGATGCTATTGACAACCCCTTTCCTCAGCCATATAATTTAGATATATCGGAACTGGCGGATATGTGGAGCTACCACAAGGGACCGATAGGAATACTTCTTTAATATCGGAAGTTGGATTGAAATGTCGACCGCCTGGGCGAATGCTCAGG
>JAGFXQ010000342.1 GCA_017861355.1 Bacillota bacterium | reverse complement strand
TCCGGTTGATTGTCGGTAAAAACTCCAGTCATCAATTCGATATACGGTCCATCTTCATCTGTCAAATTACGATCCCACGCTTTACCAAAATCTCCATTGCCCCAGGTCCATTGTTTTTTACCAGGTGATATATGATGATCAGCTACATGGAGAATACCCGCTTTTTTACCGTAATCATATCCACCGACAAAATCATATTCTGATTTTGCTGCCATATAAGAGGTAGGCACAGGAATATTTTTATATCTGGAAATATCCACACCTTCGCCGTAATCATGTTTATAATAAACGCCTGTAGCGATTGGAAATTTGGATACATCCCTCTTACCATGATCCATAACTGCATGTACATCAGGCGGAAATACAGACTGAGTATCATCATTTACTGCAATAGCGGGGTTCGCCCACCACAAAAAAGATTGTGGCATCGCAGTTCGGTTATATAACTGTCCGTTGATTTCAATATAAGCTTTATCCGGATAAATCCTAAATTCAACGATTCCCTTTGTTCCATTGATTCTATCAACATCATTTATCATTACAGACTTACTGTTGTCCTCGTACTCCTTCAACTTATAATCAACCGGTAAGAAAGTTGTTGGTCTGTGGTGCTGAGGCCAGTTAAATTCTATACCGCCGGAAATCCAAGGGCCTGTCAGTCCTACTAAAGCAGGCTTTATGACTTTGTTATAATATACAAAATCATAATCGTTGGTTTTATCATATGCTCTTTGGATACGTCCACCAAGCTCTGGTAGCACCATCACCTTTATATATTGATTTTCAAGAAAGACTGCTTTGTATTCTTTATCTATTTTAGTATCACTGATTTTCTCGATGGTCGGATATGGATATACCTTTCCTGTACTGCCCTGATATACTCTTTTATCAATGAACATCGGGTTCTTCTCCGGCTCCCCTATTTCATAGGTCGGAATTATAATTCTTTCTTCCCATACTTTTACTTGCTCCATAATTTCTCCTTTTCTGCCTACTTGGTACCTAATCCTATATAAGCTTCATTACATTCGTCATGATTTTTATATTTTAAAGCTTTTCATAAAACGTTTCGTTTTCTATTACACCCTTAATCTATCATACTATTTAGATGATTTCATTCTTATAACTTGCCATAAAATTTTGTTTTCTTGCTCTTTCAATTTTTCTATTTAATGATATAATTAATTGAGATATAACTTGAAAGAGAGGAGCAAACATCTATATGAAATCCCATGAACCCGGTGTCAAAGATCAATCTGTCATATATTTTCATACACCTAGTATTCAAGCACAGAGAATGTTCTTTTATCCCATTTGCTTGGGACATTTTTATTATGCACCGGAATACCACCTGATCCGCAAATCCTATGACAGTTTTTTGCTCATGTACCTAATTCATGGCGAATGCACCGTTGTATGCAATGATCAGCAATATACTGCCACCAAGGAACAGTTGGTTTTCCTAGATTGCTACCAGACTCACGAATACTACTCCAAAAAAGGATGGGAGTGCTTATGGATTCACTTTGATGGTCTGTTAGCACGAGAGTATTTTAGTACAATAACCAACTCCAAAGGGCCTGTTATCAGCATCCAAAATCCATATTCAGTTGAAAAAAATATGAAGAAGGTACTAGATAATTACATTCAAAATCAAATTATTAAGGAAGTATTGATTTCTGACTATATTACTAATATTCTTACTGAATTATTAATTTCCATCACCGAAAACAATCCCGTGTCCGATCATTCCTACGTAATTGATGAAATAACTACTTATATCTATGAGCATCCGGGAGAAGATTTAAGCTTAAACCGTCTGGCAACCCTTGCCAATTTAAGTCCTTTTTATTTTGCCAGAACCTTTAAAAAGATAACCGGAATTACACCTCATGAATATGTATTAAATTCCCGGCTTAACTCAGCAAAGTTTTATTTGAAAACCACACATTTATCAGTGGAAGAGATCGGTTTTTCTCATGGATTTTCTTCTTCCAGCGCCTTTTGTACAGCCTTTCGTAAGAATCTGGGTATTACACCTTTAAAATTTCGCGACAGTCCCACAGATACTCAAACCTACAACCAATAAAATGAAAGGATAATATAATCCAATCACCTATAAATACGGATACTCGGATTATACTGGACGTTATGAATATTAATAAAAACTATTTAGGATCTATAAACGGGTCTGATGTATTTCAATATACCTTAGTTAACGATTTAAGTACTAAGGTTCAAATACTTACACTTGGTGCATCAATTCAAAGCATAGTGCTTCCTTTTTCAGATGGAACAGATAAGAACGTAATATTGTCCTATGACAACTGGGAAACATATCAGCATAATCCGCTTTATCTAGGTGCAACTTTGGCTCCAAATGCCGGTCGCATCGAAGGAGCTGTGTTACCTATATACGAAAAAACTTATACCCTCTCTCAAAATGAAGGTAATCACAATACACATGGTGGATTTCATAATGCTTCCCTGCAAAATTGGGACGAGGTGTCCACCCACTGTAATTCCGCTAGTTGCAGCGTTACCTTGACCATCAAGCTATCCGATGGGCTAGACGGATATCCCGGTGAACGTTGTATTCAAACCTGCTATTCCTTAACAAATGACAACTCACTTAAAATACATTATTACGCTGTAACAGATAAGGCTACCTACCTCAACATCTCAAATCATACCTACTTTAATCTCTCCGGTGATTTTAACCGTTCCGGCTTGGAGCAACAAATTAAAGTAGACGCCTCACGGTTCGTCGCAAATAATAATGAACATATTCCTGCTTCCATTGTTAGCTGCTCCGGTTCACCCTTTGATTTTAGCACTTACACTTCACTCGAGACCAATATTGCCTTACATCCCGACCATGAGCAATTATCCATTGCACACGGGTATAACAATGCATTTATTTTTGATCAAATGAATAACCAGCTAAAGAAAACGCTCAGCATAAGGGATAGATCTTCTGAATATATTATGGAGCTATCCACAGATGCACCTGGTATTGTTCTGTATTCGGGAGGCTATATCGGTGATCAATGGAATTTAGCCGGTGGTTTTAAATCGTCTGATTCCTGTGCAATTGCATTGGAAGCTCAAGACATCCCCAATTCCCCTAATTTTTTACCGGAACTATGCTGTTATACTACTCCTGATTGCCCCTATGATCGAACCATAATATTTAAATTTATATCTGATTAATAGAGCTAGGGGTGATGGTTACTCTCTAGTCAAAAATACTTTATAATAAAATTGCCAGAATAAAAAGTTAGTCTTTCACTAACTTCTTATCTGGCAATTTGCAGAGAGAAATGTCTATACCATTTCCTTCAATGTTATATTACCTTTATTCATTTAGTTTTGTGATCCGAATCAAAGTGCTGTCAAAATCGCCGAACAGATCAACTGCCAGCCCTGCATTCATCAGGGTACTACCATGTAGTCGGAGATCATTGACCTGGTAAAGAGCATCCGGCTCAAGACCCTGCAATCTGACATTTGGATTAAAATCTCCATATTTCTGGCCATGTAGGAAGACAAAGATCACGATATCTTTTCCGTTTTTGTTGATATACTGGACCGCTGACAGATTGCTTTCTCTTGGAGACAGAAGCCTGTATTGATCGCCAAATTGGACCGTATCCCGGATTTCTTTGTATTTTGCAATATGTCCTTTATAGATTTGTACCGATGCATCATCAAACTTGCTGATGTTTGCGCCGATACCCAATCCACCCATCATCGAAGAATGGAATTTATAAGAGTCCGGCCTGATATATTTATGAGCATTCTCATTGGTTTCCGTCACCCAGCACATCATGATTTTCG
>JAGFXQ010000341.1 GCA_017861355.1 Bacillota bacterium | reverse complement strand
TAATAATACGAACTATAATCCTTATTCAAATATGAATCAACCGTACTCAAATCAGGCTAACATGAATCAGAACGGCGGATATCAGAACTATTCCTATTCGAACTATAATCCGAATACAAATACCTGGAATTATGGGAACACCCAAGGAACTGATACAACCAGTAAACCAAAGAAAGAGCGTAAGCCGGCAAATAAAGTTCTTCTATCTGATCAACCCGGATTCAGCATCGAGTAAGTTAATCAGTAGTCTATCGCAAGAGGATACCGTTGATTCAAAATATGAGATTGGCTATACCTCCTCCGGAGAAGTTAAGCTGGAAGATAAGTCAGCGATCAGCCAGGTCGTAGATAAAACCATACCTTCCATCGTATCTATTAATAGTACCGCAACTCAGACAACAGATTGGTTTGGCCAGCCCTACAGCCAGGAAGTAGAAGGAAGTGGTTCCGGTTTTATTGTCGGCAAGAATGAGAAGGAACTCCTGATCGCTACCAATAATCATGTTGTAGAAGGAACGGAGACCATAAAAGTTACATTTATCGATGGAACACAAGCAGATGCAGTCATTAAAGGAACCGATGCTGCTGCAGATCTGGCCGTAGTTACTGTTGATATCTCCACTTTGGATAAAAAGACCTTAGAGGCAATAAAGGTAGCTAAGCTTGGTAATTCAGATAACATAAAAGTAGGTCAGATGTCAGTTGCAATCGGTAATGCATTAGGCTATGGCCAATCAGTTACAGTTGGATATATCAGTGCAAAAGACCGAGAAGTTGATTTATCCGATGGTTATACATCGAAGAAGATGATACTCCTTCAAACAGATGCAGCAATTAACCCCGGTAACAGCGGCGGTGCCTTACTCAATGTCGATGGTGAAGTAATCGGTATCAATACTGTCAAATATGCTTCCAATGAAGTAGAAGGTATGGGTTATGCCATTCCGATTTCCAGAGCACTTCCGATTATCAATGAATTGATGAGCCGTGAGATCCTTGCAGAAGAGGAGCAGGGATATCTGGGTATTATCGGAAACGATGTAACTGAGGATGTAGCTTCTTATTATAATATGCCAATTGGTGTATTCTTAAATGAATTGGCAAAGGACGGTGCTGCCGAGAAAGCCGGTTTACTACCCGGTGATATCATCACTAAGGCAGATAATGTTGAGATTACATCTATTACACAGCTGCGTGATTATGTGACCAGCAAACGTATCGGTGCAGAGGTTACCATTACCTATATGAGAAAATCAGCAAGTGAATATAAGGAAGGCACCCTCAAGGTAACCTTGGGTAAGAACCCGAATCTTGACACCTCAGAGAAATAGTGTGAAATAAAAATCAATTTTCACGCCTCATAGATTGTGCTATGTGTAGGCAATCATATATTATGTAAGTTAAAAGGGCTTTCACTAATCGAATGCAAGGAATAGGGAAGGAGCACATGCTTCCCGGTTCCATGCACCTGGTTGGTGAAAGCCATTTAGATTCATGTCATAACGAAAGCCAGCGAAGCAAGCCTTCCTTCGTTCTGATGAAATATTGTTTTCCTAATTTTAAGTAAATATTAATAAAAGCTTTAATATTGAGCTATTGTGCGTTATTGGCTTATAGGCTATAATAAGGTAATAATCGAGGCGCATTTCCCATGAAGCAGGATCGTTAAGCTTCCCAGGGACCCCTCTTAACCCGGCAGTGTTGTGAATTTATTTGGAGGTATGATATGAGTAATAACTTAGATGATAATATAGATGACAAAAATATATTTTCTGATCATGAAACGAAGGAACAGAATTCCGACCACAAGGATCATAAAGACCACAATGATTATGAGGAAATTTGTTATCTTTGCAGACGACCAGAGAGTAAAGTTGGTAAAATGATTCATATACCGAACCAGATCAGTATCTGTGCAGACTGTATGCAAAAGACCTTTGATACGATTAATAAGAATGACAATCCGTACATGCAGATGATGGGACTGAATCCCAATATGCTTAATCTTGGCGGGTTGCAGAATGAGATACCAAGTGCCCAGAAGCTGAAGAAGAAAAAAACCGAGGAAGAAAAAGAGAAAGAGACCTTCGATCGAAGAAGCATCCCCTCCCCCCATGTGATTAAAGCTAGTCTAGATGATTTTATTATAGGACAGGAGCATGCAAAGAAGGTAATCTCCGTAGCTGTTTATAATCATTATAAGAGAATTGGAGATCAGACGGATCCTGAGGTTGAGATAGAAAAATCTAATATGCTGATGATCGGACCCACCGGAAGTGGAAAGACCTATCTGGTGAAGACACTGGCAAAGCTTCTGAATGTACCTTTGGCAATAACGGATGCTACCTCCTTAACAGAAGCCGGTTATATCGGTGATGATGTTGAGAGTGTTATCAGTAAACTGCTGCAGGCAGCAGGAAATGATGTGGAGAAGGCAGAGAGAGGTATTGTATTCATCGATGAGATCGATAAGATTGCGAAGAAGCGCAATACAAACAGTCGCGATGTAAGTGGTGAGTCAGTACAACAAGGTTTACTTAAGCTTCTGGAGGGCAGTAATGTTGAAGTTCCGGTTGGAGCCTCCTCTAAGAATGCTATGGTACCGTTAACTACGGTAAATACACAGAATATATTATTCATCTGCGGAGGAGCTTTCCCGGATCTGGATAAGATAATTAAAGCCAGACTGAACAAGCAGTCCTCCATCGGTTTTCATGCAGACCTCAAAGACAAGTATGATGATGAACCCAATATTCTTCAGAAAGCGAATCTGGATGATCTTAGAGAATACGGCATGATACCGGAATTCCTGGGCAGACTTCCGATTGTGTATTCCTTGGAAGGCTTAACCAAGGAGATGCTGGTGCAGGTACTGAGAGAGCCGAGAAATGCGATTCTGAAGCAGTATCAGAAGCTTCTTGCCATGGATGAAGTAGATCTTGAATTTTCTCCGGAAGCACTGGAAGCAATTGCGGAGAAGGCATTGGAGAAGAAAACCGGTGCGAGAGCATTGCGTGCCATTCTCGAAGAGCTGATGCTGGATATTATGTATGAGATACCGAAGGATGATAATATTGGTCGAGTGACCATTACCAGAGAATATATTGAAGGAAACGGTGTTCCTGTGATTGAGATGCGTGGTGTAAGCAAACAGAAGTTGATTGCTACAGGTAATTAATCACATCATTTCCTAATAAAACATAGTTTACAGGGAAGGTTTATGCATAGATATCACGATGAGTAATCTTGGAGGGCGTATGTCGTTGTTTGGAAGCTTATTCAAAGGGAAACAGCAGAATGTGGAACATAAGAAAGAAAGATCCGTAAAAGAGATATTTGAAGAAGAGGAAGAAGAACTTCTGGAAGATCCGGCTTATAGCGAAGAAGCAGTTAAGGAAGAAGAAAATGAGCCGGCGGAAAAGGAAGAGGACGAAGACTTCGAATATGAAATTGTGGAAAGAGAGATTCTTCCGGCGAAGATAATCTGCCCGGACTGTGGTGGTATCACGCTGGAGGGTTTGGATTTTTGTGATAAGTGTGGCGGAGAACTACATTAGAGAATAGCGAAGTGGAGATGCTGATATTACTTAGAGATAAGTAATATCAGCTTTTTTGTGTTGAAAGGTGTCAGCGAACCAGGGTGCTTTCCTTGAGCATATGGTGACATATGAGTGAGGGAAAGGGTGTCAAAGATCAGGATGCTTTCTATGAGTATATGACGACATACGAGTGAAGGAAAAGGTGTCAAAGATCAGGATGCTTTCTATGAGTATATGACGACATACGAGTGAAGGAAAAGGTGTCAAAGATCAGGATGTTTTCCATGAGTATATGACAACATACGAGTGAAGGTAAAGGTGTCAAAGATCAGGATGTTTTCCATGAGTATAGGACAACATACGAGTGAAGGTAAAGGTGTCAAAAGCACCGGAGGTGCTTTCCGCCTGCAGTATACCGGTATGCAAGTGAACTTGCATATCGGTATATTGCAGGTGGAAGCGTGCTTCGCACCTTTGACACCTATAGAATAACCTATAGAATAACCTA
>JAGFXQ010000340.1 GCA_017861355.1 Bacillota bacterium | reverse complement strand
AATGGTTCAAGTGTTAATGTGGGTACTTCGTTATTCATTCGTTAATCCTCCCATAGTTTGCTTTGATTTAAAATCCTTCTGAGTCAGTCCTTCCTGAGCAAGAAGAGTCTCCAATACCGAGATGTCAGTAGAGATATCCATTGCAGCATTCAGGAAAAAACTGTCATATAATTTCTCGAATGCCTGATTGATGGTATCGAGAGTAAGATCAATTTCCTTTTTAGCGGATGTAATATTCTCACCCTGTACGGATTCTTTGTCAAAATCCTTATATGCATTTACTAATTTCAGAGTGGTTGGAAGATAGTAATTCATAAACTTCTGTATCTGGGGAAGCTGATTCGGATGTTGTTCTACATAATTAAAAATCTTATCTAGGAGTGCTTCCAGATAGAACAGCTTTTTGGAGATTGCTTCTCCCGGGATGGCATCATTCGCTTCCTTAATCTGACGGATATAGGAGCGTCCGTTCATGATTGCTGTTCTTGTTTCTTCATCTACTGCATCACTCATGGAGGAAGTAGGTGAGCTTTGTTGATCGCTTCCATGAAAATTCTTGATTTCCTCCTGTATACTCTTTTTCTGCTGATACTCATTCTGCTGTAGTTCCAGATATTTCATATAGCATTCGCGATTAAGTATAATACAGGTTTCCTGTTTATCGATGTGCCCTTCGGGAAACATGCCAATGGAAATCATTTTCCGAAGATCCTTTATGAGGGATTTCTTACTCTTGCTAAGGTGATCGGATAATTCTTTCAAAGTATAATAACTGTTATTTTGAAAGATACCTATATATCTTCGGAACCTTCTTAATCTTGCTCTGATCCGTGAGCCTTGATAATATAAGATCAGACTGATAAAGAATAAGGGTAGAAGATAAAGAGCAATGGTACCGAAGAAAGTGATACTGGCAGTTATTTGGCCTATGATACATAAGGCAATAATCGCTAGCCCGGTAATTCCGAAACCGAGACTACCAAACACAGTCAACAAAATTCCGGCTACTTTTCCCACCGGTGTTACCGGAAATAGTTGAGACCGTTCCGTCGGTGCTTGATGTTTCGCTATATTTTGATTATTTCCGGTAGAGTAGGAGAAGTTTTGCCTCTGGTTATTATATTGATGATTATCACGATTCCTGTTATGAGAATTGCGATAAGCTTGTCCGTTCCAGTTATGGAATCCATTTGTGGCTGTACTATTATCTTGATTAACATTCGGGGGTACATTATTATCAGACTTGTGCCAGTTCTGACGGTCGCCCGGATGGAAAATTGATCGATGCACTTCATCCAGAGCACTATTCACTGTATCCGAGATATCTCTATTTAATTGACGAAAATCTCTGGTATTGATTGCGTTTTGCACAATGTCCTTGATATCGTCACCAATTCTTCTATTCATGTTATTTCCTCCACCCTAGCATTTCAACATAACTGAGTTTATTATAACTTATTGTAAATGAATTGACAAATTAAAATATAGTGAGATTTCGAGTAACTTAACTTTAATATAAATCAGCCATGAAAGACATTTTATTAAGTTCAGATTAAAATTATTATACTGCATTAAATACTATGTTGCAATATATAATAGTCAGTGATATAATATAATACATTGATAGTTTAAAAACCACGATAGCTGTACGGTAATTATTTCGGATACTATAAAATTCAAATCACTATCAGGTGGAAAGGAGTCAGTAGATGAATGCACAATTTAAAAAGGGAGTCCTGGAATTATGTGTACTTTCGAAACTGGTGGAAGCGGACCGTTATGGTTATGAATTAACGGATGCAATTTCACAGCAAATGGTAATATCAACAGGGACATTATATCTTATTCTAAAACGGTTAAAAGATGATGCCTATGTTGAAACCTATTTAGTGGAGTCCGGTGAAGGGCCTGCCAGAAAATATTATCATTTAACGGATCAGGGACGAATATATCAGACATCGCTAAAAAAAGAATGGTTAGACTTTGTGGTTGTAGTTCAGAATATTTTAGAATAGGAGGATGGTTATGAACAAGACAGAATATTTAAATGCTTTAAAAGAAGCACTAAAAGATACAGAAGAAAGTGTTATGGAAGAAATCGTATCTGATTATGAAGAACATTTTCAGGTTGGCACTGAGAAGGGCAAAAGTGAAGAACAAATTTGTGAGGAGCTGGGTTCAATCAATGACCTGGTTGATGAAATAAAAGAGGTTTATCAAGCCAAGGATGGCAAACAAAATAAAGAAGACGAGAACCAGACGAATTCTAATGATAGAAAAACAAGTGAACGACGCTTTAATATTCCTAATATTGATGGTGAAAAGATTGGCGATGCAATCAACAATGCGCTCGATTCCGCAGGCGAAGCAATTAGTAAAATTGATGTTATTGAGATTGGACATTCGCTAAAGAATACGCTGGAGCAGGCTACCTCGTCAATTAATAATTTTGCTGATACTTATCTAAAGAATTCCTTTGATTTCAATCGTGGTAATACAGAAGGTTCTTCTGAAAATGTATCAAAAAGCTATGAAACCGGTGAAGGGCCCGAGGATGTAGAAAAGAGTAATGTGAGTTATGATTTTGAAAACAATTATCAGGAAGCAGAAGAAACCGAAAAGTGTCCTGATACCCCGACGGATGATGTTACCAGAACCGATACGAAGGAAGCAGCGGATCAGAACCATGAACAGCAGAATACTTCGGATAATAAAACCGGTGATAGCTTAAATCTTGTTATCAATGGTGAATGCGCAGATGTTACGATAGTGAAATCACCGAATCAAAAAATGAATATAAATTATGTTAATAACGGAAATGAGCGGCAGAAACAGTTTTTTGAATTCTATAGTTATAAAGAAGGAAATACGATCTATGCTGGAATCCGCAGAGTTGGAAAGGCCGTATTCTTATTTCACTTAAATCATAATTCTATGAGCATTCATGTGGAACTGCCGGAGTCGATGAATAATATGGATGTAAAAACAGCAAGCGGTGATATCAAACTGTTTGATGTGAAAGCAGAGCGTATAATTGTAGGAGCAGCAAGCGGCGAGATTACTCTCAAACGGGTAATTTCAACAGATTTACGGATAAAGTGTGCCAGCGGAGATATTAATTTGGAGACGGTAAATAGCGTTAAGCTGAATGCAGGCACGATGAGCGGCGATATCAAAGCAGATGATTTAGATGCAAAGTTTGTGTCATTGAAAAGTGGCAGCGGTGATATAGAAGCTGGAAACATAACTGCAGATATTATAGATAATAGTTCCATTAGTGGTGATGTTGATCTGCATCAGGTGAAAGTAAGTGAATGCAAAATCAGGAGTACCAGCGGTGATATCGATATCGATGGAATGAACATGAACAATACAGACGCTAGCTGTATCAGCGGCAAAATCAAAATACAAAAAATCTGTGGTGATGGCTTGGTGGTTGGCAGCACCAGTGGTAATATTACCCTTGATGTCAATGTAAAACGGTGTCATGCCAGTTCAAAATCCGGAAATGTTGATGCAAGATGTGAAGGTGATGTTGCATTGGAGTCAAATAGCACCAGCGGCAATATTAAAATCGGCTTGAAGAATTTTGGAAATGGATATCGTGTCGAATCAAGAACCACTTCGGGTGTATTGAATATTAAATACCAGGATATGATCCAGAGTAACTTAAGATCCGGGACTTACACATACGGGAAACAGGGAAGCGAAATGATGATTAGTACCGTGAGTGGTGATATCCGCTTAACCGATTAATTTTTATAGTTTGGGTTTTCATAACAGAGGAAAGCGACAAGGCTGGTTGATAAACTGACCTTGCCGCTTTTTCGCTATACGGATGTTCGACAA
>JAGFXQ010000107.1 GCA_017861355.1 Bacillota bacterium | reverse complement strand
TTTTTCCAAGGAACCAGATTTGTTCCAATCATTAGTACGGTAGTGTTCACCTTTGTAGGTATTTTAATGTTTTATCTATGGCAGCCGATACAGATAGGTATCAACAATTTGGGAGGTATAGTACAAAGCTCAGGTATCATCGGAACCTTCTTTTATGGTATGATCAAGAGATTATTAATACCATTTGGTTTGCATCATGTATTCTATATGCCATTTTGGCAGACAGCAATCGGAGGGACGATGGAGATCGCCGGAAAAAGTGTTGTTGGAGCTCAGAATATTTTCTTCGCACAGCTGGCGGATCCTGCAACAACCCATTTTGCTACATTAGCAACCAGATTTTTCAGTGGTGAATTTATTATATATATTTTTGGATTACCGGGAGCTGCATTGGCGATCTATCGTTGCGCCCGTCCTGAGAAGAAAAAAGAGGTATACGGACTATTATTTTCAGCAGCAATCACTTCTATTATGACTGGTATTACTGAGCCGATTGAATTTTCATTTCTATTCGTAGCTCCGATTTTATTTGGAATCAATGCGATTTTGGCCGGACTTGCCTACGCTATCGCTCAGGCATTAAATATCGCAGTAGGTTTAACCTTCTCCGGCGGTTTTATTGATCTGTTCATGTTTGGTATTTTGCAGGGGAATAGTAAGACCTCATGGCTGCTGATCATCCCGGTAGGAATTCTATATTTTGCAGTATATTATTTACTCTTTAGTTATTTGATTAAAAAGTTGAACTTAAAGACTCCGGGTAGAGAGACAGACAGGGAAGAAACCAAGCTATATACCCGTGCTGATTATGAGAAGAAGAAAAACGCAGCAAAGGATAACAAGGGTAAGGAAGGAGATGAATTATCCGCAGCGATTACGCGGGGACTTGGTGGAAAGGCAAATATCAGTGACGTTGATTGTTGCGCAACCAGATTACGAATCACGGTAATTGACGGAAATAAAGTTCAGGATGATATGTTAAAATCAACAGGAGCCGCAGGTGTTGTCCGTAAAGGAACAGGCGTCCAGGTAATTTACGGACCAAGAGTGACTATTATTAAATCAAATCTGGAGGATTATCTGGCTACCGATGGCGTAGCTTCGGAGAAACAAGCGACAGATGCTACGAAAATAGTGAGTACAGAGAAAGATACATTGCCAAAACAAGAGAATAGGATGGGACAGGAAGCGGTTATCTATGCTCCAATCAGCGGCAATGTAATGGAATTATCAGAGATCGGAGATGGTGTTTTTTCCGAAGAAATGTTAGGAAAAGGCTTTGCAATCGATCCGACAGAAGGCAAAGTTGTGGCACCATTTGATTGTAAGGTGGAAACAATCTTTGATACCAAGCATGCCATTGGAATAAGCGGTGGTAATATAGAATTGCTGATTCATATTGGCATAGATACCGTTCAGTTAAACGGTAAGGGTTATGATATCAAGGTCCATGAGGGTGATGTGTTAAAGAAGGGCGATGTAATCGGTTATTTTGATATTAAGCTAATCACGGAATTGGGATATCGTACGGTTACTCCTGTTATAGTTACGAATACGGATGCTTTTACAGATTTTAAGCTTCTGAAAAAGGATTTCATAAAAGCGGAAGAAAAAGTCTTCCGTGTGAGATAGAATATATTACAAATAAGAAAATTAGTTGATTATCATTTTGAACAAAAACAGATATAATCCTGTTCGATAAGCGAATAGGAACTCAATATAAGAAAGGTGCTATATAAAATGAAAGAGTTTAGTTATATAATTAAAGATGAGTTGGGGATTCATGCAAGACCGGCAGGACTTTTGGTAAAGAAAGCAAGTTCATTTCAATCAAACATTACCATTATGAAAGATAGTAAAAAAGCTGATTCAAGGAAGATTTTTTCACTTATGAGCCTTGGAGCTAAGCAGGGAGATACAATAACAATTCAAATTAGTGGTGAAGACGAAGATGAAGCCTTCACTGCAGTCTCCGAATTTATCAAAGAAAATCTGTAACGGATTCATTCTCAGAACTTGGAGGACAAATTATGCAAAAATATAATGGAAAGAGCGTTTTTGGCGGGATTGCGATCGGAAAAACTCTTATTTTTCGTAAAAATGAAAATCAGGTACGAAGAAAACATATCACCAATACAGAAGCCGAAATATTACGTGTAGATGAAGCGAGAGAGAAGGCAAAAGAAGAACTTCAGGAGTTATATGAAAAGGCCGTGATTGAAGTCGGAGAACAGAATGCCATGATTTTCGAGGTTCATCAGATGATGCTTGACGATCAGGACTATGTGGATTCTGTGATTCATATGATAAAAACGGAAGAGATTAATGCAGAATTTGCAGTAGCCTCTGCAGGAGATAATTTTGCAGAAATGTTTGCCTCTATGGATGATGAGTATATGAAGGAACGTGCTGCTGATGTAAAAGATATATCCAACCGTTTGATAAAGATATTACAAGGAAACAGCGATAGTGGGATTCAGTCGGAGGTGCCTTATATTCTGGTGGCAGATGATCTGGCACCAAGTGAGACATTACAGCTTGATAAGTCCAAAGTGCTGGCATTTGTAACAAGGAAGGGTTCAACGAATTCCCATACAGCAATTCTTGCAAGAATGATGAACATTCCGGCTTTAATTGGTGTGAATTATGATGAGAGTTGTGATGGCAAAGACGCAATTGTGGATGGATATGAAGGTGCTCTTGTGATAGAACCCACAATAGAAATTTTGGACAGTATGAAAGAAAAGCAGCAGGAGGATCATTACAAGAAGAAACTTCAGCTGGAGCTTAAGGGGAAAGATAATGTGACTCTTGATGGAAAGAGGATCGATATTTATGCTAATATCGGTAGTGTCTCTGATGTGGCTGCTGTCCTTCAAAATGATGCCGGAGGAATCGGATTATTCCGTAGTGAATTTTTATATCTGGAGAAACATACTTTTCCAACGGAGGAGGAGCAGTTTCAAACCTATAAAGCAGTATTAGAAAATATGGCAGGTAAAAAAGTAATCATCCGTACTCTGGATATCGGAGCAGATAAACAGGTGGATTATTTTGGTCTTGAAAAGGAAGAAAACCCGGCAATGGGATACAGGGCAATCCGAATCTGCTTAAATCAACCGGATATTTTTAGAACACAGCTTCGTGCCATTTATCGTGCAAGTGTATATGGAACGGTTGCGATTATGTATCCGATGATTATATCAGTTGATGAAGTGAAGCAGATTAAAGAAATTGTACAATCCATAAAAGATGAGTTGACATCACAGGGGATACCGTTCCATGATGTTGAACAGGGTGTGATGATTGAAACTCCTGCCGCTGTCATGATTAGCGATTTGTTGGCGGAGGAAGTGGATTTCTTTAGTATCGGAACCAATGATTTGACACAATATACGCTTGCAATTGATCGACAGAATCCGAAACTGGATCCTATCTATAATGCGCATCATCCGGCCGTGCTCAGAATGATAAGGATGGTAGTTGAGAATGGACATAAAGGCGGGTGTTGGGTTGGAATCTGTGGTGAACTTGGAGCGGACACCACACTCATAGAAGAATTTATTAATATGGGCTTGGATGAAGTATCCGTATCTCCTAATTTAGTTCTATCCGTAAGAGATAAAGTCAGAAATACGAACCTGAGTGATCCTACATTTCATAGCAAGAAAAGTCGGGAAGTCTATTAATGATAGTATTATAATCTAATTACAGTCAGGAAGGAGTGAGGACATGAGTGCTTGGACAGAGGGATTGCAAAACGCGATTGAATATATTGAAAAAAATCTAGCAGAGGATATTCAGGTAAAGGATATTGCGGAAAAGGCGTATGTATCTGAGTTTCATTTTCAGCGTATTTTTTCAGCGCTGTGTGGATTTAGTGTTGTAGAGTATATTCGTAACAGAAGACTGGCGTTAGCTGCAAGAGAACTGGCAGGTAATGATGTAAAAGTAATTGATGTTGCTATAAAATATGGATATGATTCACCAGATAGCTTCGCCAGAGCTTTTACAAGGTTTCATGGAATTACACCATCGGCTGCAAAGGAAAAGGGCGCACTACTTCGTGATTTTGCGCCACTTAGAATAATATTATCATTGGAGGGTGGAACTATGATGGATTATCGAATTGAGGAAAAAGCAGCATTTACCGTAATGGGAAGAAAAAGAAGCTTTAATAATGAGACCGCTTATCAAGAGATTCCGAAGTTTTGGAAGGAACATATGCAAGATGGAGGCAGTGAGATTGTATGTGGGATGTTTGGACTTTGTATTGATTCGAATGGTTCGAATTTTGATTATCTGATCGCAGATAATTATTTGCCCTGGAAGGATATTCCGGATGGTTATGAGACCAGAACACTATCTGCCGGGACATGGGCTGTTTTTCCTTGTAAGCTGAAGAATTTACAGGACACCAATACAAAGATGTGGAAGGAATGGTTGCCAAACTGCAAGGACTATAAGCTTGTTGGAAACTATAATATTGAAATGTATGCTCCTCCTTGTGAAGAGGATATTGCAGAAAGTTATTGTGAGATATGGCTACCTATTGAAAAGGCTTAATATTGCTGGCGATGTAAGGTAGAGTAGTAAATGAACAGGCAATCGATGGACGCACTCAGTGATGAGTGCGTTTTGCTGTAGAAATTAGTCATTTTTATTTTTGATGTTTATTCAAATTAGGTATATAATGGAAACAATGTAGAAACGTTATAAATTAGACGAAAGGAGAGACAGAACATGTCAAAACTTATAAGGTTTGAAGTAAAAAGATTTCCTGCGGTACGCTTAATCGGAAAAAAGGTTAGGATGAGTTTAAACCCAGAGGGAGATAATATGACTACGAACCTCTGGAGTAGGATGTGGCAGGATGGTAGCATGGATTTTTTGGGAAATATTCCGGGTCGCTTAACCGAAGAAAGGGATACCATAGGGTGGATCGGTGATTTTGATCTCCAAGGCAGTACTTGTGAGTATATTGCAGGTGTGCTGACGAAAGCGGGTACCTCTGTTCCAACCGGATACATCAGCAGAGACTTGCCGGAATGCCTGATGGGTGTAGGATGGATACAGGGACGTGAAGAGGATGCTGACTTATATGCCGGAGCTCACGAACAGGTGATACAGGCCATGAAAGAATATGGATATGATGTAGATCCTTCTGCAGGCGGATATGAAATGCAGTATTACTCATTTCACAGGTTTGGGGTTCCACGTTATATGGGAGAAAAAATCCTTATCATGGACTATTATTGCCCGTGTAAGAAGCTACCAACAGAGAATGATAGGAAAGAGATTGAGATGGTTAAGGATATGGGTAAGGTTAGAAAGGACTTTGACAGCCTTGCACAACGCTGTATCTATGGCTATAAGAGTACTTATCCAATATGCATTCCCATAGAAGACGATAGAGTAAGTGAGACATCCCAAAGACAAATGCATGGATTTTTACAAGAAGTGATAAACAGAATCTATAACAATCCTTCTTTGGTAAATCTTCAGCAAGAAAAGGATGAGTTTTATGAAGTTTGGATGCTAAATAATAGTAAACCGGAATTAGATGATAAGATGAGAAAAACGGAGAAGGTTCTTTTCGATTTTTATGCTTATCTATATAAGCTCGGTGAGTGTGGTGAAGTAAAAGATAATAAACTGTACGTAGATAAGGGAAATATGAAGTTTGTTAAGAAAAGACTGCTGCAATTGGAGCAATTCGGTTTATTCTCTCAAAGCACTGACACATCGACTATATTCTATAGCAAAGAGTATCCGGAGCTTTTTCCTGCATGGAAGCTTCTCTATGATAAGAAGGCTAACTCACCGAAGGGAGAGATAGTAAGATTTCTATATTGCATGTATGACAGTATGAAATATAGTGCGGAGCATTTATTTGGAAATATTATTGATGACAGCACACTATTGAAAGAGTTAGAACAATTTTTTGAAGGCATAGGCTTTCACAGGTATTTTGATGAGGCTGGTATCCATTGGGATAAGGAGTATCGCGATAAACAGAAGGGAAATGCAGTTTTTTCATTTAGTTGGAAGAGAAGAGAGCAAATGACATTTTCTTTCCGTGTACCAAACTTCAGATTAGTACTCAACCACTTTGATGAAATGAGTAATGAGCTGAAGGAGCTGACCTTTTCAAGAACTAAGAATTGCGACAGCTGCGGATATTGTACTCAGATGGATAAAACAGGAATGAGATTGCCCCTCGCATTAAACCTGGAATGCAATGGTAATAAGTCAGGGAAATGTCCTTTGTTCCCTAACTTGACCTGGAGGTATATTGATAAGAAGGAAGTAGAAAACATAAAAGGACTTTTTGATTTCGCAGAGACTGTTTCAAAAATTAAGAGATCTTAATAGGGAATTGGATATGAAGCCGTGGTTTTCATATTGGAACATAAGTAATATATTAATCGTCTAATAATAAAACAGGAAGGAGGAGTTTTTATGGAGATAAGTTTAACGATCATTGTAATAACTTCGATTTTAGTTACTTTAATATTGGACCGAGTATTTAAGAAAAAGAGGTATATGAAATATATACCTATAATAATTATGATTCCTTTTATGATTTACTATTTTATTACCATGCGCAGTGCTTCATCGGAAGGATTTAAAGCATTGGGTAAATTTGTAATGGGATTGTTTTTCTTAACCGCTATATTGAGTTCGATTATAACTTCCATTACTGCTGATATTTATCATAATAGAAGAAAACTAAAATAATTCCGCATATCGTGAGAATTGCGGTGTTTGAGGACAAGTTGACCATTGGACTTAGTCAAAAAACAAAAGCCATCAGCTCAAAGAGTAAATAAATTATTCTTGAACTATGGCTTTTCTTCTTGTGGTTTATGATATATGTAACTATATTTTCGTTTTTCATTGGCGGGAACCAGCTATATATCTTTTATGAACTCATTCAAGCTTGCCTACCACTGGTAAATCATTTAATACTTTAGCTCCATGGGGGGATTCTGCCAATTTACTAGTTAAATCCACTCCGGCAACAATACCATTTTTGTGTTTACCATTATTCCATCCATCTGCATCAGTTACATCATATACGATACCATCAACAGCAACATATGCAGGATTACCATTTTGACCGTCATATGTCTTTAATTCGTCAATAGTAAATGTCTTGGTTTCGGAATTAGTACTAGAATTATTAGTTGTACTATCATATTCTTTCTTGGAACAGCTTATCAATAAAACAGAGGATAATAGCATAAAACAAATTATGATGAATTTTATTCTTTTCATTATATCACTCCTTTATTTTACATTATAAATTGTTAGTTGAAGGAAGTCAATAATGATAATTATTACTGTTTTATAAATTTTTATAGTTCTACTCCCGAAAGTCAAAATATCGGGAGTTTTTATGGTTATAAAAATTGATAGTAATCCAAATACTAAGATAAAATATTATTTAGTATAAAGGAGATGTTGTTTTGAAAAAGTTATTATATATTACCGTTAATTCAAAGCCGGAGCATTTGTCTGTAAGTAAAACTGTTGGAAGAGCCTTTGTAAGCAGGTTTTTGGAAAAGAATCCAGATTTTAATATTGAGGAGCTGGATTTGTATAAGGAACATATACCTAGACTGGAATATGAATATTTTGAAAGCAGAAATTGTATTGTAAGCGAAGAAACAGCAAGAAAACTACCGGAAAAAGAGCAACAGGAAGTTCATAAAATTGTGGAGCTTTGTGATCAATTTATAGCAGCAGATGTTTATGTAATCGCTGCACCTATGTGGAGTTTATCATTTCCTGCACCATTAAAGGAATATATAGATTGCATTGTACAAACCAATAAAACAATAACCTTCCCTGAGAAAGGAGAAAAACCGGAAGGGCTACTAAATGATAAATCCAGGACAGTAGTCTATATTCAATCATCAGGTGGTAACATACCATGGATGACTCGGCCAATCCTAAATAGAGGACTGAATTATGTTGAAGATATTATGAAATTTATTGGTATCAATAAATTTGAAAGGCTGTTAGTAGATGGAACAGGTACTACGGAAGAGGATAAAAGAACTGCGATTGAGAATGCGAAAGAAAAAATAGATGGGATTATAGAAAAGATAGATGTGAAGGAGAAGATCTTAGTTTAATTGAGTTTTCAAGTAGATGAAAGCATATACAAACAGTGATTAAGAGCATTCTGGGGTTCAAATCATCTTGACATATATATCAGAGTGATATAGAATTCAACTATATCACTCTGATATAAAATATACTATCGCGTTCTGATATAGAATATTACAATATCAGAGTGTGAAATAAGGAGATGAGTTGTCATGAATGTTTTGTTTATTAATGCTAATTTGTATGGGCATATTAACCCCACACTTGGACTGATTAAGAAACTTACAGAGAGAGGAAACCGGGTCAGTTATTTTTGTTCAGAACCATTTTCGGAACAGGTAACAAAGATGGGAGCAAGTTGGATTGGATTTAGTGACAAGTTGGAGCTGTTTTTAAAGGAATACCGCCCGACAGACCGGCATCCGTTTTTCATGTTGATGGAATGTATACTTTTGTATGATGAAGTGGTGCTGCCTGAGATCTTGGATATGTTGAAAGAAGATCGATATGATCTGGTTATTTGTGATTCTTATTTCGGAGGAGCTTGTTTCTTAAAACAAATGACCAAAATTCCTGTTGTGTGTTCCCACTCCTCTTTTGCTATGAGTCATGCGCCGGTACCACAGAGAATGCTTGAGCCAGGATTTCATCCTCAACTGGATCATTGCTATCAGATAGTAACACGAATTTGTGAAAGCTATCAAATTGAAGAGCCATCTTTGGAACAGGTTTTTACTAGCAAAGGAGATTTGAATATCGTATATACCACTCGTAATTTCAACGGTGATGAGGGAATACACGAACCGGACTATTTATTTATCGGTCCATCCATTGATCGGCTACCGGAAGTACATGATTTGGATTTTACTGAAATAGGAGACAGAAAGATTATCTATATCTCACTTGGCAGTCTGAATACAGATTTTGTGGATTTTTATAAGTTATGTATCGCGTCATTTCGTGATACGGATTATTATGTATACATGTCCATTGGAAAGAAGTGTGATGTTTCACAACTTGGTGAGATACCAACCAACTTCTTGGTTAAGAGCTTTCTTCCACAGCTTGAGATATTAAAGCGGGCTGAAGTATTTATCACGCATGCAGGTTTTAACAGCGTGAACGAAGCCTTATACTTTGGAGTTCCGATGCTTGCATTACCTCTGGTTAATGACCAGCATATGGTGGCTAAACGTCTTGTATCTATGCAACTGGGAATAACAGAAAGCATAAAGGAATTGTCTCCGGAAATGCTGAGATCTAAAACAGAAACACTCATTATGGCGAGAGGAATTAAAGAAAATTGTATGCAGATTTCTAAGGAAATGAGGAATTTTGCTAATCCCCAGCAGACAGTATTGGAACTGGAAAATCAGATTAATGAATGGAAAGAGAGGGGATAAGAATGGCATTAAAGAATAAATCTATGTATGCTATATTGGGGATTTTGAACATCTCACCAAGTACCGGATATGACATAAAAAAGTACAGTGACAATGTACTTTCTGGATTTTGGAATGAAAATTTCGGACATATCTATCCAACATTGAAAATGATGTTAGAGGATGGTATGATTGAAATTGCTTCAGGAGAAATAAATGAAAAGAAAGTCCGGTATGGAATAACGGAAAAGGGAAAGCGGGAGCTTGAAACCTGGCTTTTGGAAGATACTATGCAGCAGCCGGTACGTTCTGAATTTATGTTAAAATTATTGTTTTCAAGCAATCAACCAAAGGAAAATGTAATTAGGATGCTTGAGAGTTATAAAGAAATCCATGAAAAGAACATGGAAAAGTATCTTGGAATGCTAAAGGATTTGGAACATGGCATTCAGGAAATATCGAAGGAGCGAGCAGGTTTTATCAAAGCAGTTCTTAGAAGAGGTATCCTATCCGGTGAAGCCACGATCCGTTGGTGTAATGAAACAATAGAAGAAATGCAGCACTCCTGAGCGAATTATATCCAGAGTAGGGAGAATATATAAGATCCTATAGGGGAGAACAATGAAACTAAAATCAACCATGAATAAGTACATACTGATCGGTCTGGCAGTTATCCTCATCGTTGCTGTTTCAGCCGCGTATTATCAATGGAAGTCAACCGCAGATTTCACATCCGCTGCTGATACGGACGAAAGTGAGGCTACGATAGCACCTACAACACCTGCTGCTGATAAATCGAGAGAGGATGGTATTACCAGAATTAACATTTATT
>JAGFXQ010000106.1 GCA_017861355.1 Bacillota bacterium | reverse complement strand
GACTTCTGCATCCTGTTGCTGTTGGTTCCCTTATTAGGCATTGCTTCGTATAGAGATAAGAAGGAAGCATCGGATTCTAGCAGACTGCGTCTGATGAGTCTGTATGCCGTAGCCTGTTATTATGCGAGCAGTCTCTGCTTTGGTGTGAGCTATAATCGATTTATGCTATTATACATCGCACTTTTTACCTGTACCTTATTCGGAATGTTTGCCATTCTGACCAAGATATCCGTTCCAATGCTTCGATATGGGGCAACCAAGGGAAATTATCGATTTTTAGTCTTGGCCGGAATTGCACTGATTATTGCCTGGATGCCGGATATTATCCCCTCGGTGATTGCCGGGACACCCCTTGCACTGATTGAGGTATATACTACGGAAATTACATACATTCTCGATATGGGAATTATTGCTCCATTATGCTTTCTGAGTATTTATCTGCTGAAGAAGCAGACGGGACTTGGAACCGTATTGTTGGCGATGCTATTGAAAACCTGTATTATCGTTGGAATAATGATGATTCCTCAGACGATCTGTCAGGTATTTTCCGGAGTTGTGCTTCCATTACCAATTCTGATTACACAAAAAGGTATGGACTTATTTTGATTTTTATGCGAAAATATGATACGTACACAAGATAAAATTTTAACAAGGATTTACATCTAATGTTAGAATTTCTCTTGACTGATGAAAGCATTATATTCTAATACTTAATAGCAGAAGAAGATTTGATAACTTCTGTTAGGTAAGAAGTGAAATGCGATACTATGTATATTGAAAGGAGTTTCAAAACATGATTTATTCACATGAAGTTCAAATGATGTGTCCGGTTACCCAGGGTGCTCATCATGGAGCAGCACCAATTCCGGAAGAAGCAAAATGGGTAAAGGCTAAGGAAGTAAAAGATATTTCCGGTTTAACTCATGGCATCGGCTGGTGTGCACCTCAGCAGGGTACCTGCAAATTAACTCTTAACGTTAAGGACGGAGTGATTCAGGAAGCATTAGTAGAGACAATCGGTTGCTCCGGTATGACTCATTCAGCAGCAATGGCATCTGAGATTCTCCCAGGCTTAACAATCTTAGAGGCATTGAATACAGACTTAGTATGTGACGCTATTAATACTGCTATGAGAGAACTTTTCTTACAGATCGTGTATGGTAGAACCCAAAGCGCATTCTCTGAAGATGGACTTCCGATCGGCGCAGGTCTTGAAGATTTAGGTAAAGGACTTAGAAGCATGGTTGGTACAATGTATGGTACTCTTGCAAAGGGCCCTCGCTATCTTGAGATGACCGATGGTTATGTAACCGGAATCGCTTTAGATGAGAATAGTGAAATCATTGGTTACCAGTTCGTTAACTTTGGTAAAATGATGGACTTCATCAAAAAAGGTGCAGATGCAAATACAGCATTCGAGAAATCCAAGGGTCAGTATGGCCGTGTAGAAGATGCTGTTAAGATCATCGACCCTAGACACGAATAGGAAAAGGAGGATACATACAATGGCTTTATTTGAATCATATGATAGAAGAATAAATCAAATTAATGCTGTTTTAAACAGCTACGGCATTGCTTCCATTGAAGAAGCAGAGAAGATTACTAAGGATGCCGGACTTGATGTTTACAATATGGTTAAAGGAATTCAACCTATTTGCTTTGAAAATGCTAGTTGGGCTTATATCGTAGGCGCAGCAATCGCTATCAAGAAAGATGCAAGAAGAGCAGCTGATGCTGCTGCAGCAATCGGTGAAGGCTTACAGTCCTTCTGTATTCCCGGTTCTGTTGCAGATCAAAGAAAAGTTGGATTAGGACATGGTAACCTTGGTAAAATGTTACTGGAAGAGTCTACTGATTGTTTCTGCTTCTTAGCTGGACATGAGTCCTTCGCAGCAGCAGAAGGTGCGATTGGTATCGCTCAGTCTGCGAACAAAGTTAGACAAAAGCCTTTAAGAGTAATCTTAAACGGTCTTGGCAAGGATGCAGCTCAGATCATCTCCCGTATCAACGGTTTTACCCATGTTGAGACAGAGATGGATTACTATACCGGTGAGGTTAAGGAAGTGTTCCGTAAATCCTACTCTAAGGGTCTTAGAGCAGCAGTTAACTGTTATGGTGCGAACGATGTAACCGAAGGCGTTGCTATCATGCACAAGGAAGGTGTTGACGTTTCCATTACCGGTAACTCCACCAATCCTACCAGATTCCAGCATCCGGTTGCAGGTACCTACAAGAAGGAATGCGTTGATCAGGGCAAGAAATTCTTCTCTGTAGCTTCCGGTGGTGGTACAGGCAGAACACTTCATCCTGATAATATGGCAGCAGGTCCTGCATCCTATGGTATGACAGATACTATGGGTAGAATGCATTCCGATGCTCAGTTCGCAGGTTCTTCCTCTGTTCCGGCTCACGT
Organism: Bacillota bacterium; assembly: GCA_017861355.1. GTDB lineage: Bacteria > Bacillota > Clostridia > Lachnospirales > Lachnospiraceae > Mobilitalea. Next base: position 8,510 of record JAGFXQ010000106.1, on the reverse strand, counting down.
AGAGATGATGGGCTTGATCGGTGCAGGTAACAACCCGATGGTTGGTATGACTGTTGCTGTAGCTGTTTCGATCCAGGAAGCTGCTGAAGCAGGAAAGTTCTAAGAAAAGATTATAATCTTTTAATAAAATGTTCTATAACAGGGGATTTCTTAAGTCGTTGAACGATTTAGGAAGTCCTCTTTTACTTAATCAGCTTCTTGTAACTTCATTTCATTACCCGATATCGTTATGTTTGTTTCCGGAAAAGTTGTTTTTATTCCTTTTTGAATGTAAATTCTAGCATCATCCATATTCGTAGCTGAATTATTATAAAAATCTGTAACATTCTGCTCATAAAGATAGCTATAGTTAGGCTCATAGTCTTGCCCTGGAACTTTAACAATGACTCCATCTTTCTTTGTGAAATAATTGATTGTAAGAATCGTTCCAATTGTTTTAAAATTATTCATATTATTTTTTCTGAATGAGGGGTTTGAAACACACCAGCCTTCAAATATACTGCACCCACTATATTTGATCTCATTAGTAAATTCATTATTCTCAACAACAAAATCTTTCCATCCATACACTCTCAGACATGTTCTACTAATATTGATAAACTTGCAATAATCAATCGTTACACTGGAATGCCATTGATTAATATCGTACAATCCTGTGTCAGGATTTTGTGTTTTAGATACACCATGAGTTCCTACCCCTGACTCAAGGTTCTTAAAAGTACAATTTGTGATATGAGTATTCTTGTTCGGTGTTTTATCATGTGAACTCCAAATATTATTAAATCCTTTCGTAACCAAGTCAGGTGTATCAACATTAATTGCTTCTTTAAATGCGCTCTTTCCCCACTCTTTCGCATTTTCAAAAGTGCATCCGTCTACCAATGTGTTATCGGATGCATCCATTTCGATAAAATGACCGCCATTCATATTTTTGAATTGAATATTTTTTACAGTTACATTCGTATTATGGCCGATTACTATTCCAAGACCTCGTTCAACATAATCGATATCTAATGTTGCATTCCCCTCACCAAGAATTGTGATATCATGTTCACCGGTATACCCCGAATAATGACTATCCACCTTGGCATACATAGGGTTAATTAACTGGAATATAGAGAGACTCGCTTTTAATTTGCTTGTTCCTGTTTCGGAACCTTTCTTTATGATAACCCCATCCTCAAGAACTACGGTTGTATTAGAAGAGATATAGATTGGATTAGTTATAATATATTCACCCTTTTTAATCACTATCTTTCCACCGTTATTTTTTGCGCACGTTTCAAAAACATCTCTAAAAACATAATAATCTTTTGTTTTTTCATTATAGGTAGCCAATTTTGAATACTTTGCCGGAGCTTTTGTGCTCTCTGAGATTGTATATGTTTTTATTGCTGCATCTGCATGAACGGATGGTACGATAAAAATGAAAGCTGTTATTGCCATTAATGTATAAATTATCTTTCGCATCATGTGTTACCCTTCATTGTTTTATAGTTTGATTACAGAATTCATCCTTCGAATCATCATAAAATATTTATTCTGCATCGTGTAAAGAAACGCATTTAATTCTTTCGAATTGACACGAAAATTAGTATAAAACATTGTAATAGATAAGTCAAACAATGGATAATATGAGATAATGTTACATATTGATTATATCTAACACAATTAAGACAATATTATAATTAGATCTTGTCATTTTCGATTATGGGTGCTAGTATTATTAATAAACATAAAGCATGAAATAGCATGTGAAAAGGCTATCCTTCATGCTCTTTGTAATTATGGAGGTAGAAAGATGATCAAAGTAGTGGCAAAAAATAAAGTAATTGAGGATCAGATTGAGACAGTGATAGGTATGTATGAGGAATTGGTAAATGCAACAAGAAAAGAAGTGGGCTGCATTGTATATGAGCTGTATCAAGATGAGAAGGATCCGACTGTCTTAACCATGATTGAGGAATGGGAGGATAAAGCATCTTTGGATGCTCATATGAAGACCGAGCATTTTGTGAGAATTGTGCCATTGGTTGGAAAGTTTGTTGCAGAGAGTTCTTTAAATATTTACCATAAGGTATATTAATCATTCGTCTTTCTCTTTTCTTGTGCATTTAATAGAAAGTTGTCAATCAAGGTAATCCGTTATTGACAATACCTTAACAATTAATTACAATGGTCGTTATAACTTTTGGGGACAATATAAGAGAAAAGAGAGGATCCGTGTGAAGCTTAAAATGATTGACACCTATAGGGGATTACCTAGAAACATGTATATCATGTTCGGTGCTACTGTAATTAACCGGTTTGGGGATTTTGTAATGCCCTTCTTAACGATGTATCTCACGATTAAGATTGGTCTCTCAATCGAGGTAGCCGGTATTATTGTAACGGTATGTTCCTTAATCGGAATTCCTTCGTCATTAATCGGAGGAAAGCTGGCAGATGAGATTGGACGTAAGAGGACTTATATGATTGCACAGGCAGGAGCCGCGCTGGCATTAGTACCATGCGCGTTTTTGACGAATCCGGCAGTCATTGTTGTATTTCTTATGTTATCAACCTTCTTTCATGGAGCGGTCAGACCTCCGATGAATGCAATTATCACCGATATGCTTTCACCAGAGCAACGGCAATCCGGCTTCTCACTGCAATATCTTGGTATCAATATCGGTGTAGCCTTGGGACCGATTGTGGCAGGTTTCCTATTCAAGAACTTACTTCCTCTGTTGTTCATCGGAGATGCACTTACCTCCTTTATTGCGATGTTCTTAATCTGGAGGAATGTGAAGGAAGTTAAGGCGGATGAATTAAAGAAGACCGTATATACAGAGCAGGAGAAAGAGGAGAAGGGCAATGTACTTACCGCTTTGCTTAAAAGACCACAGATTACCTTCTTTCTTCTGACTTATATCATATACAGCTTTATCTATACACAGCATCGGTTTTCCTTACCTTTAACAGCAGAAGCAATTTTTGGCGAAAGTGGTGCCAGTAAATTCGGTATTTTGATGAGTATCAATGCATTCACCGTATTATTCTGTACGGTTGGGGTTACCTCGTTAACAAAGAGATTTCGGCCATTGATTAATATTACAATTGCAGGTATCTTCTATGCAATGGGGTTTGGTATGTTAGGGTTTGTCAACAGCTATCCATTCTTTATCATGTCTACAGTTATCTGGACCATCGGAGAGATTCTGGTGGTAACGAACTTTGGTGTCTATTTGGCTGATAACAGTCCAAGCAATTTTCGTGCTCGCTTTAATGCCATCGGTTCCTTAAGCTGGTCCATCGGAGCCGCTCTTGGCACCTCTATTGCAGGTAAGTTTATTGAGGAGATTGGTCTGAACTATATCTGGCCACTGACCTTTATTTTATCGCTAATCGGAATTGCCGGTATGTATAGTATCTATATCAATGGACTCAGAAGAAGAGCAAAGAACATCGAAACAGAAGAAATAGAGCAGGAAATCGCATCATAAGAAGGAATGAACTGTTTGATGATATAGAGGTATGGAGGGATGACATTATGTCCTTTCATACTTCTTTTTTATAATCCATACTTTTGTTCCTTTTTGATCGTTTTCTTAGGATTTTCGTTGGGAAATCAAGGGTAGACAAGATTCTAAGAAATTCAGCGTGACATATTACGATAAAAATTGACATATTTATGTGACATCACATATAATATTTTTATAATAGAAAGAACAATAGTTAAATAATGTTCGATACAAAGGCAGGTGAATGTTATGTACCGAGAAGAAGAGAAACATCGTAATATTGGCACAGGTCAAAATAGCGTGATAAAATCCTTACTCAGCAATGAAGCAGTAGCTATCTCAGTGATTTATGCGATCTTTGGTGTATTATGGATCCTATTATCGGATATGCTTCTGGAGCAAATCATTCCGGATGTTGAGAATTATAAGCATTTTCAAACCTATAAAGGATGGTTTTACATATTTATCACTACCCTAATGGTCTTTATTCTGATACGCAACCGAATGCTTTTGTTAAAAAATGAGATGCATAAGACAGTGACTGCTTATGCCAAGCTTCAGATAGCTCATGAAGAGCAGCTGATAACAGAAGCGGAACTCATCTATCAGAAGCAGTTTACAGAAAACATAATAACAGAAGCACCTGTCTTAATTGTGACGCATGATGAAAATAAAATCATCGGTTTCAACCCCTATTCTCAGAAGGTATGCGGTTACACGGAAGAAGATCTGCGTGATAGGAGCTGGATGGAGGTCATGGTAACTCCGGAATATCGTCCAATGCTGCAAAAAATATTTGAAGAGATTAGGCTGACGAAGCAAATCAGTAATTTTGAATTTCCACTTATCGGAAAGGATGGCTCTGTGGTTAATATTTTATGGAATAGCAGCCTTATCACTTCTCCGATGGATAAGAAAGTAAGTTATTTTGTATCCTTTGGCGCAGATATCAGTGAACGAAAACGTTATGAGGAGAAAGTAAGACATCTGGCTTTTTACGATAGTCTGACCGGACTTCCGAACCGAACCATGTTTGAAAGTGAGATTAATCATTATCTGTCTCAGGAACATATCGGAAATTTTATGATTGCTTATATTGATATCGATAACTTCAAGACCATCAACGATTCCATGGGACATCAGGTAGGTGATTTGTTCCTGACGTATTTTGCTGATTGTCTGAGAGCGGAGATAAGGGAGCCGAATTTTGCAGCCAGACTCGGCGGCGATGAATTTGCAATCCTTTTCTTCCACATTAACAGAGAAGAGCTGGTGGAATACATTGAGGTGATTCGAAAACGAATCACCAAAACCTGGTCGATCGACAATTATCAGTTTTTTATCTCCATGAGTATCGGAGTAGTTTGTTATCCCTATGATGGCAAGGATTCGAACCAATTGTTAAAGAATGCAGATATTGCTATGTATGAAGCGAAGCGTGAAGGAAAGAATCGCATGCTTTTCTATCAGGAGAAGATTAACGAAGAGAATTTTAGACATATGAAGATGATTAATAATCTTCAGTACGGTATTGATGAGGAACAGTTCATACTATATTATCAACCACAATTTGATCTGGCTACCGGTGAAATCATTGGAATGGAAGCTCTGGTACGCTGGATTCACCCTCAGGAAGGATTTATATCGCCTGCTGATTTTATCCCTGTGGCTGAAGATTCCGGACAAATCTATAGACTAGAGCGCTGGATTATCGCGACAGCTCTGGAGCAGAAGAGTATATTGGAGCAAAAGGGTTATCCGGATCTGGTGATGTCCATTAATCTCTCAGGCAAGACTTTGACCAGTGAGATCAATTTCGTGGAATTGGAGCAGATTATTGCAAAGGCAAAGGTTGATTTTAGTAAGATTGTAATTGAGATTACAGAAACAGCAAATATATCAGACGTGGAGATCGTGATTAATCACTTAAATCGTTTGAAGGCATTGGGAATAAGAATTGCATTGGATGATTTTGGAACTGGTTATTCGTCCTTGAATTATCTGAAAAAATTCCCGATCAACATCATCAAGCTGGATAAGAGCTTCATCGATGCAATTAATGAGAATGGTATCGATACCTTGTTGATAAAGAATATTCTGACATTAGCTCATGATCTGGAGTTTGAGGTGATTGCGGAAGGAATCGAGACAAAAGAGCAATTACAATTTTTAAGAGATCATTTTTGTGGTTCAGGGCAGGGCTACCTGCTCGGCAGACCTGCACCTGAGGACAAGATACATGAAATTTTGGTAAGCCATTTCAGATATGAGGCATAATACACTGAAATGATTATCTGGCCGGAACCTTTTGTCTGGAGGATTGTTCCTCAGCTTCGCCTTCTTTGACGATCGCATCCAGGACATTGATTAGATCATGAATGTTATTCAGCTCTACATTCCGTTCCAGAATCGTATTCTTTAATTCAACGGATAAAGTCTCAAACTTTTCACGTATCGCGGGAGCTACATAAGACATAGGATCACCTGAATCCTTTCCTGTATTGTCACCTGATTGACAACCCATATATTTTATAAGAGGATATTGTAGAACACATAATTTCAAAGCATCGTGGTGGATGATGAGATACACCATGATGTAAGAAAATATATGTTTTGCAATATCCTCTTTTAGAATATCCCAAGGTAGATAAATCTATGTATCTTAGGATTTTTAATTCTCATGAAAGATAATCTTATGCTGTACCGTATAGCTTACGATGAAAAGAAGCATCTCAGTAATCACTTTACTGATGAGCAGTGAGATTCCGAGGTTCTCATGAAAGAAGGACAGCAGGAGGTAATTACAGCCCATGATGAAGACCACCAACAGATAATATTGTATCAGAGATCCAAGCCTCTTGTTCTTCCTGGTATCAAAGACAATATGTTTATTCAGTAGATAATTACAGAGAGAGCTGATTACTCTGGCTCCAACTACAGCAATCAACAAATCCTTCGTAAGTAGCTTGAGAATAAATAACATTGCGAAATCAATGATTCCACAGAGAATGGATGACATACCGAACTTTAGTATGGGATAATAGATTCGGATGGAATCCCGGATCGGATGAAAGTGGGAGCCTTTATTATTATTCTCATAAATCGTTTCGATCGGAATACTATAAAAATCATATCCGGCCTTTTTGGCCATCAGCAGTTGATTCATCTCATATTCATAGCGATTTCCATCAATCTCAGCAAGCCAGGGAAGCATATCGGCATGAAAGCCGCGAAGACCGGTCTGAGTATCCGCAATCTTATTACCGGTGATTAAGGAAAAGATACTTCTGGTAAGAAGATTCCCAAATCTACTCCTAAGCGGTATCTTACCAACAAATCGTCTGCTTCCGAGAAGAATGGAGGTGGGATGAGAAGGAAGTTCCGCAGCCAGTCTTTTGATATCCGTCCAAGTATGTTGACCATCGCAATCAGCACTGATGAAACCATCTTTCACACCAAGCTTTTGAAGGTAATCGAAGGCGGTTTTCAGAGCAGCTCCTTTGCCTTGATTTGTCTCGTGTGTAAGAACGGTACAGCCAAGGAGAACCGCATGTTCAAAGAAAGGCCTGCATCGGTCGCCGCTACCGTCATCAACGATATAGATGTTGTAATCACTATTTGTTTTTATATCCTGAATGAGCTTGATCATCCGATCATCCGGTTGATAAGCAGGAATAATTATATTCAAGAAGGTCACCTCATACTATTCTATATTTCTTCGTTGCTTATACTGTAGTTTGTAACTAAGAGTATCATCTATTTGTGAAAATTTTAAGTCTAAATCGCTTCTTCTTTGAGAAAAATTTACAGCAAAACATTGCGTTTTATTGTACCATGTTACAGAGAATTTTCCTATAGGCAATTAGAATAAAGCTAATCTTGAATTTACCGATTTTTTATATTTAGTTAATAAAAAATATATTGATTTTCTGTTATACATGATGTATAACAATTAATACAAGGAGATAGAAATTGTTTAAGTGTCAAAAGGCACTGCTGACAACTTTATCAGAAATGTTATTTTAAATTTCTATCTCAAATAAATTAAAAATCATAGAAGAAGGAGTGGTTATTATGTTAAGACCAGCAATATTTGAACCTACAGGACCTTTATTTTTTGACAGAGTATTTCATGACTTCTTTGGAAATGGAGTCAGTCATTTTGATAATTTCAACACAGATGTGATTGATCAAGGTGACAATTATTTGTTGCAGGCAGAGCTACCCGGATTTAGTAAGGAGGATATCAAGATTGACTTGGATAAAGAGACTTTGACCATTACTGCAACTCATAAGGAAGAGAAGAAGGATCAGAAAGATAATTATGTCAGACAGGAGCGAAGCTATCGTTCTTATTGCAGAAGCTTCCACATCCCGGGAATCAAAAAGGATGACATCTCAGCAGCTTATAATAACGGGGTGCTGGAGGTTGCACTTCCGAAGGACAGTACCGTGGTTCAGGAACCGAAGCGAATTGAAGTGAAGTAATAATAGTAAACAAATATTATATGAAGATAATAGGATGCATAAGCTGATTAAGTAAATAGACGGCCGGAGGATCACTCTTCAAAGGATCTTCCAGCCGTCTATTTTATTCATAACAAGGTGGAAACGATTTATCGTTTCCACCTTATTCAAAGTTCACTAGGTGTGTTTTCTATCGTAAGAACGATTAGCGTACATTATGCAAAGGGATTCTCCGACTTATAAAGCATTCCCTTTGGCTGATTGAAACCAATCTCTGTTACTTCAAGATAACGGAATACATTATAAAGTGATTTACCGTAGTGGCCAAAGGCTACTGCGCCGTGATGAGGATAGTTCTTCTCAATCAATACATGACGATAGAAGCGGCCCATCTCGGAGATAGCAAATACACCGATGGATCCAAAGGAACGGGTAGCTACCGGAAGAACTTCACCTTCTGCGACATAAGCTCTAAGCTTAGCGTCTGCGGAACTTTGAAGACGGAAGAAGGTAATCTGACCGGGAACAATATCACCCTCT
>JAGFXQ010000105.1 GCA_017861355.1 Bacillota bacterium | reverse complement strand
AACAAAGATGGTGGATGATGGTGTAACGGTTGAGCTGACAGATAAAGTCGATAAATACATGCCAAATTACAGCGGTCTCAGAAAGAGCAATGAAAAGCTCTTGAAAGATACTATGTCAGACAATGGTAAGATAGTTTCACTCTATACCATTGCATCAAAAACTGGTGAAGTGAAGGGCGAAAGAGTATGGGGCGGTCCATCCATAAGACAGGACTGGCTAGATGAAACAGGACTTTCCGTACCGGTAACGATCAATGACTGGCATGAAGCCCTTTCAGCAATCAAAGCAAAGCATCCTGATTGTGAAGCACCTCTTATGTTGGGAAAAACAGCTACGAACTATTATGGAGCATTTACTTCAGCGTTCGGAGTTCTTCCGGAATTTTATAATGATAATGGAAAAGTAAAATACGGACCGGCGGAAGCTGGATACAAAGCGTGGATTGAAACGTTCCGTCAATGGTATGCAGAAGGTCTGATCGATCCAAACTTTGTAAGCAATGATGCCAGCTTTATCTCCAGCGGTGATTTTATCGGTTCCGGAAAAGCAGCAGCCGGACCTAATGTATGGGGTATGACAGCTGATGTTTACAAACAAATGGGCTATAACAAAGATGAAAAGTATTGGTTATCCGGTGCTCCTTATCCGGTATTAAACGAAGGAGATGCTCCTGAGGCCGGTGCACCGATGAGCGAGTTGGTAAAAGAGACAATGGTGGTTACCAGTGCTTGCAAGGATGTTGAGCTTGCATTAAGATATCTCGATTACTATTATACGAAGGAAAGCATGATGCTCAGCAGTCTTGGAGTTGAAGGGGTATCCTATGTCAACAATGGCGACGGAACCTATTCTATCACAGATGAGCTGAAGGCAAAAGTGACAGATGGTACGTTCCCGACTGTTTCAGAAGCGGTTTATACATACAGCCTCGGAGCAGCATCCTTCGGTCTCTATAACTGGGAAATGTATGATGCGGTTTATGAAGGAAATAAGGCAACAGATGCTTATAATGTATGGGAAAATACAAAGTACGATCTGATGCTTCCGCCTACTATGACGATGACAGAAGAAGAATCACAGGAATATGCATCTCTATATACCGGTATTCAAACTCTGGTACAGGAAAACACAGTTAAATTCATTATGGGTACAATATCAATGGATGAATATGATAGCTTTGTAGAAAATCTACATACTTTTGGTGTAGATAGATGTATTGAATTAAAGCAAGCGGCGTTCGACCGCTATAATGCAAGAGGTAACTAAGTCCCCCATACCTTTTATTCGAGCCCATAGGAAATCTTGTTTCCTGTGGGCTCATAAATTAAATGATGTCGATTTACTTTCATAGTTATCATCAGAATACGAAAAAAATGCAACGTTGTACCGAATTGATTGTAAATTTATATAATACGATTGAATTAATGTAAATACAACGTGATATCATAGACTGAGAGGAAGTTATGATCTATGCCTACAGCGGAGGAAATACAGCTATTCTTTCAGAACACTTTGAACAATATTGAAATGAGCTACGAAGAATCAGGAGTAGATAAAATCACTGAGGATGTCCGGGAAGAGGAAATATGGATTTGTATGCAGGATAAGGTTAGGCTTCGGGCGAAGTTATATAAGCCGGCTGGCTTCCAAACGCTACCTTTAATACTTCAAAGGACCTGTTATCCGCATAATGAACCGATTTATCAAGCACATGCCAAGGAATTGGCAAAAAGAGGCTTTGCATTTCTTTTTGAATATTGCCGTGGTACTGGCGGATCGGAAGGAATCTGGGAGCCGAATGTAAATGATAGGCTGGATGGATTGGATACACTAAATTGGCTTGAGAAGCAGGACTGGGTAGAATGCATTGGGTACTGGGGTGATTCCTATCTTGCCTTTACCGGGTGGGTGATGGCAGATATATTGACGCCAAAGGTTCGATCCTTATGCCTTGCTAATTACGGAACAAACCGCTATGTATCTGCATATGAAAAACAGCTATTCCGGCATGATGTATTAACCTCCTGGGCGATGGGAAATGCAGGTTATGAGGTAACAGCAGATTTTCTGGAATCATGTAAATACCGCCCCCAGGTACTTGTAGATGAGGCTCTTTGGGGAAGAAGGCTGGAATGGTATCGGCAGTGGATAACAAACACCAAAAAGGAGGACGCCTACTGGCAGCAGGGATTCTGGAGAATGCTAGAAGACATACCCTCCAAAGTGAAATTACCGGTCTATCTTTCGGAAGGATGGTTTGACCACCATTTAGGAAGCGCATTACATACCTGGGAATGTTTATCGGAGGAAGCAAAGGCACATAGTTGGTTTGATATTGGTCCATTAAATCATTTTGGTCAAAACAGTATTACCTCCTATCAGCCCCAAAATATGAAACGAGGGAAATGCCTGCCTTTTTTATACTGGTTTGAGCTAACACTAAAGCAGAAAGAATTACCGGAAAGATCCGTTCATCTTTATGTGGTTGGTGAGGATCAGTGGAGGGAAATAAGCGAATGGCCATGTCCGGATACTCAAAAACAAACCTTGTATTTAGGAGGAGAGGATAGGAGACAGATTGCGGAGGTACCCGGCGTAGACAACAGTTATAGCTATGTTTATGATCCGGAAAATCCGGTTCCGTCTAGAGGAGCAGAAGCAATGCTGCATACCATGGAGGAGATTGGTAGTCGTTTGCAACCGGAGCCGGACTATCGGAAGGATGTTATTTCCTTTCTGTCAGATACTCTGGAGAAGGATATCCGGATCTTTGGTAAAACTACCATCCATCTATTTGTATCAACCGATGCAGAAGACACTGCATTTACAGCAAAGCTGATGGAGGTTACTTCATGTGGTGATGCTTATAATATAAGATCTTCTATCACAACGATAGCCGCAGATAGCGATCATTACCGACCGAATACAATTACTGAAGTTTGTATTAATATGTGGGACATTGCATGGACAATAAAAAAAGGATCCCGTTTACGAGTGGATATTTCTTCCTCGGACTTTCCTCAATATGCGATACACAGTAACTATCCCGGAGCATGGTCCTGTTGTGCACAGACTAAGAATGCCAGTCAGGTAATCTATGTTGGTAACCGTACTCCTTCCAGAATTGAGCTTGATGTTTTATTGTAAGAGCCCACAGTGTGGAAAGAGTAATAGAAGATATTACATAGTTTAGTTAAAGCATCTGTGAAGAAAAAATATGAATTATTAATTGATATGATTGGAGGCAGGAAAATGGATAAAGTTGTTATTGGCGGAGGCCAGGGCTTCTGGGGCGATAGTAATGATGCAGCCGTTCATATGGTGAAGCATGGTGGCCTGAATTACATGGCCTGCGATTATTTGGCAGAATTGACACTTTCAATTATGGCAAGACAAAAGCTGAAGAACCCACAAGCCGGATATGCCAGAGATTTCATCGGTTTATTAAATGAATGCGTCATGGATGCGCAGGATAATGGAGTGCGAATTCTTACGAATGCCGGTGGTATGAATATAAAAGGCTGCGTGGATGCAATTGCAGAGATATACAAGAGCAAGGGTCTGTCCGGGAGGAAAATCGGTTATGTTCTTGGAGATGATATGACCGGTGAGATTGACCGAATGATGGCGGAAGGAATTACTTTTGAAAATATAGATGGTGTAGGCGAATTCAAGGATATTAAAGATAAAATCGTAAATGCAAATGTATACTTTGGTCATGAGCCAATTCTGGAATGCCTATCAGCAGATGCAGATGTTGTTGTTACCGGGCGTGCTACGGATTCTGCACTTTTTCTATCCCCGCTTATGTATGAACTGGGAATCAAAGAGGATGACTGGACAAATATAGCAAGAGGTATCATGGCAGGACATCTTCTGGAATGTGGAGGACAAGGAGCAGGGGGTAATTTTGATTACGGATGGCGTGATGTGCCGGATATGGATCAATTAGGATTTCCGATTGCTGAGTTTTCCCTCCGTGATTTGGTAATCACAAAGGCACCGAATTGCGGTGGATTAATATCGGAACAGTCCTGTAAGGAGCAGTTCCTATATGAAATACATAACCCGGCCAGCTATATCACACCGGATGTCGTTGCTGATGTTTCAGCAGCTACTCTGACACAGGTAGGGCTTAACCGAGTAGCAGTTGGAGGAATACAGGGAAAGAAACGCCCCGACACCTTGAAGCTGTCCATTGGATATCATGCCGGCTATAAAGTAGCTACCATGCTAAGCTTTGCCTGGCCGGATGCTTATGAGAAAGCGCAGAAAGCGGCGGATATTCTGATGAAGAAGCTACAACGTAAGAATCTGAGATCAGAAGATATTAGAATTGATTACATAGGATTGAATTCACTCCATCTTGGAGTGTCCAATATGGATCCCTCTCATTTGAAGGAATTAAATGAGGTAGTACTCAGAATTGCGATAAGAACTAAGGATAAACTCGAAGCTGAAAAAATCATCCCTGAGGTAGCTCCTCTGCAGCTGAATGGTCCTCCGGGAGCAAGCTTCTTCGGCGGCAGAGCGAAAGTTCAAGAAGTAATCGGACTTTGGCCTACGTTGATACCAAGAGATTCAGTAAAGTTATCATCGAATATTCTAACGATTGAGTAAAGGGGGGACCAAAGAATGGCTGAAATTTATTTAAATCAAATTGCTCATGGAAGATCAGGAGATAAAGGAGATACAAGCAATGTATGCATCTTTGCCAGAAAGCCTGAGTACTACGAAGTAATACGAAGGGAAGTAACGGTCCAGAAGGTGAAAGAGCATTTTGGTGATATTGTCCAGGGGGAAATCATCAGGTATGAGGTACCAAGCTTATCGGGCTTTAATTTTGTTATGCAACATGCACTGGGTGGAGGCGCGACCCATTCCTTAAGACTGGACAGTCTGGGGAAATCCATGGGATCTGCCTTTATGAGAATGACGATAAATTGTGATAATTTACTAGAGAATTGACAGGAGGAATGTTTATGTCAGAGCGTATGGCACTGGAGGATATAGTTGTACTAGATTTGACCAGAGTTCTTGCCGGACCATATTGTGGATCAATATTGGCGGATTTTGGAGCTACGGTGATAAAGATAGAACAACCGGGAGTCGGAGACGACAGCAGGCATTATGGACCTCATTTGAATGGGGAGAGCCTGTACTATGGAAATTTAAATAGGAATAAGTATGGCATTACGCTCAACCTGAAGTCAGAGGAAGGGAAGAAGATCTTCCGCAAGTTGGTGGAGGAAGCGGATGTAGTGATTGAAAATTACCGCTATGGTGTAATGGATCGATTGGGACTGGGCTATGAACAATTAAAGGAAATCAACCCAGGATTGATTTATGGTGCTATCACAGGTTTTGGCTCCAATGGTCCATATCGTGATCGTCCGGGTTATGATATCATCTCGCAGGCAATGGGAGGATTAATGAGTGTCACCGGTCAGGAGGGTGATCCTCCGACACGTTGTGGAAGCGCAATGGGGGATGTCTTAGGCGGCCTCAATCTGGCAATTGGTGTATTAGTTGCCTTAAATGCAAGACACATTACCGGAAAAGGACAATATGTGGATGTATCGATTGCTGATTCGGTTGTATTGAGTCTGGAACAGGCATGGCAGAGATATTTCGTAACCGGTGAGGTGCCGGTGCCTCATGGTAACTATTATGATGCAATCGCCCCCTATGATTCCTATCAGGCGAAAGATGGATGGATGGTAATCGGTTGCGGTAACCAAAGGCTATTTGAGGTACTGTGCACAAAGATTCTCCAGAAGCCGGAATTGATTACAGATGAACGATTTATATCGGTACCTCTTCGTGTTAAGAATAACAAGGAATTTAAGAAGATCATGGAAAGATGGCTTCTTGATTATTCGGTTAACGAAGCGGTAGATATCATCTTAGGCGCAGGAATACCCGCTGGTCCGATTCTTAATGTGGAACAGATTGCACATGATGAACATTTTACTAAGGCAAGAGAATTGTTTGTTCCTATGAATCACCCGATCTGTGGTGAGGTACTGATCAACGGAAATGCTGTTAAAATGAGTGATACCAAGGCTAGCATTCGTATGCCGTCGCCTACCCTTGGACAACATACTTCTTCCATCCTTCAAAAATACGGATATTCTCAGGAGGATATCGATAAGCTGGCTCTGGAGGGAGTAGTCTGAAGATAAAAATCTTCAGACGGGAAGAACTGCGAAGTACGCACAATGGTGCGAACTCCTTGTTCTTCCAGGTATTTGGCTATGATCAGAGAGGGGGTTTAGCATGGCTAAGAAAGTAGTGCTCGCAGGAGCATGCCGTACGGCAATCGGCAGTTTGGGCGGTTCCTTAAGTACGGTCTCGGCTGTAGAACTTGGAGCTGCGGTGATTAGAGATGCAGTTAGAAGAGCAGGAATATCGCCTGATCTGGTGGAGCATGTTTATATGGGATGTGTTATACAGGCAGGACTTGGCCAGAATGTAGCAAGGCAGGCTGCAATAAAAGCCGGGCTACCGGTTCAGGTACCGGCAGTAACCGTCAATGTAGTTTGTGGCTCCGGCCTTTATGCAGTAGATATGGCAGCGCAGATGATTCGATCAGGAGAAGCCGACATTGTTGTAGCCGGTGGAATGGAGAACATGTCAATGGCCCCTTATGCTTTACTTCAGGCACGGTATGGTTATCGATTGAATCATGGTGCCATGATTGATACTTTGATAAAAGATGCTTTATGGGATGCTTTTTATGATTATCATATGGGCATTACAGCGGAGAACATTGCCAAACAATGGGGACTTACCAGAGAAGAGCTTGATCGATTTGCGGCAAATAGCCAAAGAAAAGCTAACATAGCCCAAAAATCAGGAGCATTCGTACGCGAAATCGTTCCGATCGAGGTAAAGAAGAAACAGGAAAGATTTCTATTTGATCAAGATGAAGGCTTGCGACCAAGTACAACAGCGGAAAGCATAGCAGGACTACGACCAGCCTTTCAGGATGATGGGGTGGTTACAGCGGCAAATGCTTCGACTATCAATGATGGTGCAGCTGCAATTGTAGTTATGAGTGAAGAGAAAGCAATTGAGTTGGGAATTACCCCAATGGGAGAATGGTTGGCTGGAGCATTGTCCGGAGTAGAACCATCTGTTATGGGAATTGGTCCGGTTGAGTCAACGAAAAAAGTTATGAAAAAAACTGGATTAACTATCTCTGAATTTGATATTATAGAAGCAAATGAGGCCTTTGCCTCACAATCAATAGCAGTGATGAAGGAGTTAGCCATCAACCCGGAGAAGCTTAATCCCAGCGGGGGTGCAATCGCTTTGGGTCATCCGGTTGGCGCTTCCGGTTGCCGCATTCTGGTTACACTGCTTCATGAAATGGAGGCTGCAGGCGCTGATACAGGCCTAGCGACCTTATGCATTGGCGGAGGAATGGGCTGCTCCGCTGTGGTAAGAAGAGTCTAGATTTTAATCCGCGAGGTATTGAGATTAAGCGGAATAATGTAGATATTATACTTGTGACATAAATTAATTGTAGGGAGGTATTTTAGGAATGGCAAGACAATTTATTTGTTCAAAAACAGAACCGATTGTTTCAACAAAAGCAGGAAAATTACGCGGGTATATCATTGATGGTACATACACCTTTCACGGTATAAAATATGCGGATGCAAAACGCTTCCAAATGCCGACTGAGGTTGAACCATGGGAGGGAGTAAAGGATGCGCTGTCCTATGGCTATGTATGTCCAATGCTGACACAAGACGTCCCTCAGGGTGAAATTATGGTTCCACATCGTCATTGGCCGAAGGACGAGAACTGTCAGTATCTTAATATCTGGACTCAGAGTATCTGTCCGGATTCAAAAAAACCAGTTATGGTATGGCTTCATGGAGGCGGCTTTACTGCAGGTTCCTCCATTGAACAAGAAGCATATGACGGCGAGAATATGAGTAAAAATGGAGATGTTGTGGTAGTTACTCTCAATCATCGCTTAAATATATTGGGATACATGGATTTATCTCCGTTTGGTGAAAAGTATAAGAACTCGGCTAACGCCGGAAATGCTGATTTAGTGGCAGCCTTAAGATGGGTTCACGATAATATTGCAGCCTTTGGCGGAGATCCGGAGAAAGTAACTTTATTTGGCCAATCCGGTGGTGGAATGAAGGTTTGGACCTTGATGCAGACACCAAGCGCAAATGGACTGTTTCACAGAGGAATTATTCAAAGCGGTTTAATTGATGGATTTCTGGATGCCAAGGATAACAACGGAACTAAGATTGTCAATGCAATGCTTCGGGAGCTTGGCTATGAGGAAGGTGATGTGGAAAAGCTGGAGTCAGTATCGTATGACAGGCTGGCAGCTGCTTATATCAATGTGTTCCCGGGTCTTGCACGTGAGGGTGCATATGTTGGCTGCAATCCCATTCCGAATGAGTTCTATCTTGGTGATCCACGCATTGTCGGCTTTACAGAGCATGCAAAGACAATACCAGTTCTAATCGGATCCGTTATGTGCGAATTTGCTTTTGGTCCGGGGGTTGATCATAAATACGAGCTATCTGAAGAAGAGATGAAGCAGATGATAGAGATGAAATACAAGGATTCTTCGGATGAATTAATCCAACTGTATAAAAAAGCATATCCGAATAAGAATCTTACGGATTTATTAGTTTTGGATTCCTTGTTCCGTTCTCCTACGATTGATTTTATAAAGAAGAAGGCTGCTCATAAAGAAGCACCCACCTATTCTTATCTATTTGCCTTTGAATTTCCTTTCGATGGAGGAAAGCCTTCCTGGCATTGTTCAGAGATACCTTTTGTATTCCATAATACCGATAAAGTTCTGATCAGTAATAAGCCGGGAGTTTCCGATCAATTGGAGGATCAAATGCTGGGTGCATGGGTTAATTTTGCACGTTACGGTAATCCTAATCTGTCAGCATTGCCTGAGTGGCCGGCTTGTGAAGAGGGAAATGAGGTAACAATGATATTTGATGAGAAATGTGAATTAAGGTATAATTTTGATCATGAGTTAGTTGAATTACATAAAAAAGCGGCTCCTAAGTTCTCGTTTGGAGGAGAAACAATTCTTCACTAAGCATATAAGTCCAAAATGTCCTCGTGCTATACAGCAAGGGGGCATTTTTGAGATGTTACCGAAACATAGTAAAACAGGTATCGTGCTACCACCTTAATTCACTGGTTAGTGGCAGAATGGAGATTGGCATGCATCACAGAGCGTTGTTAATTTTTCTTCTCATATTCAGTGGAATGTTTGTATTCAGTGCATGCTCAAATGCAAAGAATCATACCCAAGCAGAACCGGAGAAGAAAGATTCAAAGAATCAGGTAATGGAGGATAATAAAGTTATGCTTTCAAAAGTTGATATAAGAAAAATAAATGTATATGCCTATATCGGTGATGATGGTCGTCTTGTAAACCGCATATCCTACGAAGTCGACGATGTAAAGAAGATAGAAGGAGTGAAAAAGGAAGATTTCGAGATCAAGATTGGGGATAAAAGCTTTGCCGTAAAAGACATCAGGATAAAAGAGAACGAGTTGCTTTTGGAGACTGAGGATTTTCATTACGACGGAGTAGACTCATACAATAGTGATTTTACTGTAACTCACTCTGATTTTTCGGTGATTTGTACTGACCCTACTTTGAATTTTATGAAAGAGAATTGTCTTATTCACACAAAAACATTAGATAACTTTGTGAGTGGAACTTTTAAAGCAAGTAATGGATGCGAACTGCCTTATTGGATTTATCTACCGGAAGGTTCAGGCTCTTCTGATGTTCCACTAATGGTATGGGAGCATGGTGGAGGAGAGGTATTAAGCACCAGCTATGAAGGAGCCAATATAACGAAGAATAAAGGCGCCTCTATCTGGATTGAGAGTGGTATGGATACGGCGGTCCTTTCCTTCCAGTACCCGGAGAATTACTCTTTTGGAATATCATCAAAGCCGTATGAACTGAAAAGGATGGAAGAATATAATACGGTAAAATATGAGTTTATACAGAAACTGATTACCGACGGACAAGTCGACGAAAAGCGGTTATATATATCCGGCGCTTCTTCCGGAGGCGGGGCCGTGCTGCGCTTCTTAATGCAATATCCTGATTTGTTTGCTGCAGCCTTACCAATCTGCGCCAAGGATACTTTAATTCCGATCTCAGAGCCATACGGACTGGCTTTTAAAATGCAGGGAAGTCTGGTGATTAGCGATGATGCTTATACGAAATGCTACACAGAGATAAAGAAGCTAATGAGTGGTTATGATATTACGCACATACCGATCTGGTTTGTACAGGCTGAAAATGATCCGGTATG
>JAGFXQ010000009.1 GCA_017861355.1 Bacillota bacterium | reverse complement strand
CTTGATTATGCTAAGATGGGCGTATCTATGAAGCCTCTTGTTGATTATATGAATCGTACGGATCGTGTTAAGATTGTTGGACCGGGAACCGATTTAAGCTTCTCGATTAAGGATATTCCTGCCGTACCCTGTGATGGTGAGCGTAATATCCCGGATGGCGAAGTATATACTGCTCCGGTTCGCGAATCAGTTAACGGAACCCTCGCTTACAATACACCGGCAGTATTCCAAGGCTATACCTATGAGAATATTACCTTTACCTTTGAGAACGGTAAGATCGTGAAAGCTACAGCAAATGATACCGATCGTATCAATCATGTGCTGGATACTGATGAAGGTGCCCGTTATATCGGTGAATTCGCAATCGGTGTTAATCCGTATGTATTAAAACCGATGAAGGATACTCTGTTCGATGAGAAAATCATGGGTTCCTTCCACTTCACACCCGGCAATTGCTATGAGGATGAAGCACCAAACGGTAACCATTCCGCGATCCACTGGGATCTCGTATGCATTCAGACACCCGAGTACGGCGGCGGTGAGATTTATTTTGATGATGTATTAATCCGTAAAAATGGTCATTTCGTAGTAAAGGAATTGGAATGCTTAAACCCTGAGAATCTGATCTAAGGAAGGAGAGGGAAGAAGGCATGAAGTTATTAACAGCAGCGA
This sequence comes from Bacillota bacterium, assembly GCA_017861355.1. Classification (GTDB taxonomy): domain Bacteria; phylum Bacillota; class Clostridia; order Lachnospirales; family Lachnospiraceae; genus Mobilitalea. Next base: position 23,977 of record JAGFXQ010000009.1, on the reverse strand, counting down.
TACCCTGCTATAATTCGGCTGCATATATGCACCGTGCAATTGATACATTACTGAGTGGCGGGGAAGAGATGGAGATCATCATTGTAAATGATGGTTCTACCGATGACACACAGAAGATCGCTGAGGAATACAGGGCAAAACATCCCGGTATTATCAGAGTAATCAATCAGGAAAACGGTGGACATGGTGAAGCAGTAAATACTGGACTTGCTAATGCAACCGGCCTATATTTTAAAGTAGTAGACAGCGATGACTGGGTAAATGAAAAGGCTTTGGCGGAGGTTATGGAGGTTCTTAAGAACCTAATAAGTGATGGCAACAGCCCTGATTTGTTTCTTGCAAATTATGTATATGAGAAGGTAGATGCGAAGAAAAAGAAGGTAATCAATTATCATAGAGCATTACCGGAGAATCAAATTTTTACCTGGAATGATCTGATGCATTTCAGACAAAGCCAGAATATTTTGATGCATTCCACAATTTATCGCACAAAACTGCTTAAGAGCAGTGGAATTCGCCTGCCAAAACATACCTTCTATGTGGATAACATTTTTGTTTATCAGCCTTTACCTTATGTAAAAACTTTATATTATATGGATGTTAATCTATATCGGTATTTTATCGGCAGATCAGATCAATCGGTCAACGAACAGGTTATGATCAAGAGAATAGATCAGCAGCTTCGTATTACCAAGATAATGATCGAAGCGCATGATCTACAGCAGCTAAAAAGCAAAAAGCTTCAGAAATACATGGTTAAATACCTGTCCATGATGATGGCAGTCAGCAGCGTATTCCTAATTAAGGATGGTACTGAGGAAAGCCTGAATAAGAAGCAGGAGCTTTGGGATTATCTGAAGAACTATGATAAATGGCTGTATCGTCAGATTCATTCGCAGATCCTTGGTCGTTCTATGAATCTTCCCGGTAAATTCGGTCTTAAGATGGTTGAACTTGGATATAATATTTTAAGAAAGATTTATGGTTTTAACTAGAAGAAAAGCAATAAAAAAGAGCCGTAGTACGTTTGCTAATAGAGCAGGTACTACGGCTTTTATGATTCTTTTATAGGATCGAAAGTGTCAGTCGGCTGACGATTTTAATTAATAAGCTTAGGGCTTTTGGAAACCTGCTGCCTTGCCTTGGAAGCAGCCCTCAGACGGTTTGGTGCATATACTACGGTGTATAGGATGAGGCTGAGCAGAAGCCCACCAAAAACATCCAAGATAGAATGCTGTTTTAAGAAAACAGTCGACATGCAGATCAGAACAGTCAGGATAAAAGCGGACCATTGAAGCCATACGATGTTATGCAGCTTCTCACTCTTGTTGATCGCAATCATCGCGCCGACGGAGTTAAGCACATGAATACTTGGGAATACATTGGTTGCCGTATCCACGGAATAGAGTTTGGATAGGATGGTAATAAATATATTACTTCGGCCAAGTGAGTTTAGATCTACTCTCAAATAATGACCATTCGGCCAGAAGGTATAAATAATCAGGCAGATTGTCATTCCTCCGAAGAGAAAAGCACAGCATCGATAAAAATCCTGCTTTGAGGTAAGTAGAAAATAGATTACAGTTACCGCAATATAAATAAACCATAAAAAGTAAGGAATGATAAACACCTCTTGAAAGGGGATGAGATCATCCAGACGGGAGTGGATAGGATGGAACTTGGTTACGGTTCGCTCCAAATAACTAAACCAAATGATATATACAAAAAAGTAGGACAGTACCCATCCATGCTTATATTTTGATATGAAATTCTTCAAAAACTTCATTTTCATCAACCTTTCCTAGAGCACTACAGTTCATTTTCCTGTGATCTCTTGCTGGGGAGTTCCGTTATTCTTGGCTAAGGGGGAACCCATACTTCCTCAATGTGCTTTGGTTATTATATCACAGAATAATTCTGATAACAATATACTTAAATTTACTTTTTCCTTAAGAAAATATTATGATTTTCGAAAGACAAATAACACTGGATTTACCGAATAGATCATGAATCTTCGCGTTATTTTAGAATTTTTTAAGGATTACAACAGAGACAGCAGATGAATAAAGCATAGACAATCATTCCAAAACTAACTATAATATTATTAGATGCAAAAAATTCTATAATTTACCTCTTGCATCCAACTTAAGAACAATCTGCATAGTAAAAGTAATTAACAGAGTATCAAGTAATATGTTTGGTAACTTTTGTTGTTGACAATAATAAGAGAATAAGAAAGATGGAGGTATTCAGATGAAACGTGTATTTATCGTAGTGTTAGACAGTGTTGGCGTCGGTGAGCTGCCGGATGCTGATTTGTACGGAGATGTCGGCAGTCATACCTTGTATGCCGCATCCACAAGTTCGTATTTTAATATGCCTAATATGAAGAAGTTAGGATTATTCCATATTGACGGAGTAAAAGAGAAGTTTCCTGAAATCAAGAATGATCTGCCTTTTGACGGAGCAGTTGCAAGAATGACAGAAAGATCCAAGGGTAAAGACACTACGACGGGTCACTGGGAGATTGCAGGAATTATCTCAGAGCAGCCCTTCCCAACTTATCCGAATGGTTTCCCGGAGGAGATATTAAGACCTTTTGAGGAGAGAACCGGCCGTAAGGTTATCTGTAATTTGCCCTATTCCGGAACGGATGTAATCCGGGATTATGGTAAAGAGCATGTTGAGACCGGTGCATTGATTGTATATACCTCAGCGGACAGTGTATTCCAGATCGCTGCTCACGAAGAAATCGTACCGCTGGAGGAACTTTACCGTTATTGCGAGATCGCGAGAGAATTATTAACCGGAGAGCATGCTGTAGGTCGTGTTATCGCAAGACCTTTTGTAGGTACTGCACCGGACTATAAACGTACCTCGAATCGTCATGACTTCTCTCTGATCCCTTCTCTGACCTTCATGGATCAGATGAAAGAGAAGGGGCTGGATGTACTTGCAGTCGGCAAGATTTATGATATTTTTGCAGGAAAGGGTATCACCGATACGGTCCGTACCCATGATAATGCAGAAGGAATCGAGAAGTTAATTGAGCGTATGGACAGAGATTTTAATGGCCTTTGCTTCGTCAATCTTGTAGACTTTGATATGATTTACGGACATCGTAATGATGTTGACGGTTATGCTAAGGCATTGACCTATTTTGATGAACAGCTTCCCAGAATCCTTGCAGGAATGCGAGAGGAGGATATCCTGATCGTAACAGCAGATCATGGCTGCGATCCCTCTACACCTTCCACAGATCACTCCAGAGAATATATTCCTTTGGTAGTGTATGGTAACCAGGTCAAAGGAAACTTAAATCTTGGAACCAGAGCTTCCTATTCTGACATAGCTGCAACTATTCTGGACTACTATCAGATACCCTCGAAGGTAGCCGGAACCTCGTTCCTGAAGGATATAATAGAATAATGAGGTGATGAATGAATGGAAAGGATAGAGCATCCGTTTCCCCCACTATTTGATCAAGACTCTAAAGTACTGGTGCTTGGTTCTTTCCCCTCGGTCAAATCCAGAGAAGCACAGTTCTTCTATCATCACCCCCAGAATCGTTTCTGGAAAGTGATCAGTTTGGTGTTTGATGAACCGGTGCCGAATACCATTGATGATAAGCGTGCACTTTTATTGAGAAATAAGATTGCACTTTGGGATGTAATTCAAAGCTGCGAGATCGTCGGGTCTGCTGATTCGAGTATAAAAAATGCGATTGCAAATGATTTATCCAGAATACTGAAGAATGCGCAGATTAGCTGGATTATCACCAATGGGAATACATCCTATCAGTTGTATATGAAATATATCTATCCGGTAACTGGTATAGAAGCACATAAGCTTCCGTCCACCAGTCCCGCGAATGCATCCTTCTCTCTGGAACGTTTGGTACAGGAATGGAGTGTAATTCGTACATTTATATGACGGTATTTGAAAGGATTAGGACATGAGGGTAGTAATTCAAAGAGTATTGGAAGCCAGCGTAACCGTAGAAGGACAATGCATCGGCTCCATCCAAAAAGGATTTTTGATTTTGCTCGGTGTCGGTTCGGAGGACACGAAGGAGATTGCTGACAAATATATAGATAAAATATTAAAGCTAAGAATTTTTGCGGATGAAAACGGAAAGACAAACCTTTCCCTTCAGGAGGTGGAGGGCGAAGTACTGGTAGTATCACAGTTCACGCTCTATGCGGATTGCAGAAGAGGAAATCGACCGGATTTTATCAATGCGGCAGGAGCGGCTAAGGCAAAAGAACTGTATGAGTATGTTTTGGATCTTGTTCGAAGCCGCTTGGGTAAGGTAGAAGCCGGAGAATTCGGAGCAGATATGAAGGTATCCTTAGTCAATGACGGACCCTTTACCATAGTCTTAGATGAAAGATTAATTCAATAGGAATAAATTTAATAAAAAGTAGGATTTTAATGTATTTTTAATAAAATCCTACTTTTTTATTAACCCGGAAGTCTTATAATTACGCTTATATGAAATGGGAATTCATGGTTGACAAAACAAAAGCTCTCTGTATACTGGAAGTGTATGGAAAGAGACGGAATATCATGATCCGTTTCCTATCGATTGAAGTGTGGGATGCCGGGTTGGGGTATAAGCCGGTAACAACTAAAGTTAAGTAAATGTTTGATCCATTATGGAAAGAAAGGCGTGGGAGCAAATGATTGTTGTGAAGGATCTGACAAAGGTCTATAAGCTGAATAAGAAGCAGATGCTGGAGCTTAAGACCAAGAAAAATATGAAAAAGGCGCTGAATCAGTTGTCCTTAGAGGCAAGACCCGGTGAAATCTATGGTCTGCTCGGACCCAATGGTGCAGGAAAGACAACGGCGCTTCGTACGATTGCAACCTTATTAAAACCGACCCAAGGCGAGGTTAAGGTATGTGGCTTTGATACGGTTAAGGAATCGGAGAAAGTAAGAAAGTGTATCTGCTTTTTGACGAATGAGATTAAACTTGATCCGCAGTTTTCGCCTAAGTATATGTTTAATTTCTTTGGCAGACTGCATGGTCAGGATGAAAAGACGATTAATGAACGTCGAGAGAAACTATTTTCTTACTTTGGTATCAAAGATTTCGAGGATAAGAAGATTGATGAACTATCTACCGGTATGAAACAAAAGGCTTCCATTGCAGTAAGTCTGGTTCATGACCCCGATGTAGTCATCTTCGACGAGCCTACCACAGGTCTTGATATTATTACCGCAAGAAGTGTAACGGAATACTTAAAGAAATTGAGAGATGAGGGTAAGACCGTAATCATCTCTACCCATATTATGACGGAAGCGGAGAAGCTCTGTGACCGCATCGGTATCATTATCAATGGTGTAAAGGTAATTGAAGGCACGCTGTCGGAGATTCTGACTGAGACAAAATCAGCAGAACTGGAAGATGCTTTCTTTGAACTTTACAAAGAGCATAATAGAGAGGAGGCATAATTATGATGAATGGAACGAAGGTCATAGTAATGAAAGAATTATCCAGAGTATTTCATGATAAGAAAATGGTATTCAGTCTTTTTATTATGCCGGCTGTCATGATTGTCGGTATGTACTCCTTGATGGGAACGCTTCTCGGCAATATGATGAGTGACATAGAAGAACATGTACCCTCTATCTATGTTCAGAATGCTCCCGCGGATCTTGAGGAAGTAATCGCTTCCACCGGATATAAAGCAAATATAGAATATCTTACGGCTTCCGATAATACGGATAGCTTAAAAGATGGCATCTTCAGCGGAACGGTAGATTTACTTGTGGTATTTGATGAAAACTTTGTAGACACAATCGCTGCTTATCAGGCAGCCGGGGATCCTATCCCTGAAGTGAAAACCTTCTATAATACAGCAGAGGACTATTCGTCCGCTGCGAGACAGAATTTTGTTAACACAGTTCTGGTTCCGTATCAACAAAGCTTGTTAGCAGGACGCCTTGGTAATATAGAACAGCTTACTGTATTCTATATCGACAAGAATCCGGAAGCCTCTATTATTGTGGATGAGAAGAAACAGGATGGCAGAATGCTTGGCATGCTGGTTCCCTTCCTTCTTAATATCATGCTCTTTGCCGGGGCTATGGGTCTTGGCGTAGATGCGATCACCGGAGAGAAAGAGAGAGGAACATTATCCAGTATGCTGGTGTCTCCAATCAAGAGAGGGGAGATTGTCTTCGGCAAATTAATATCTCTTGCCATTATGTCCTGTATCTCAGCAGCAGTATATGTAGTATCCATCGTTGTTGCAATGCCGATATTGATGAATGGAGCAACCGGTGGTGCATTGGGATCCATAAGCCTGCAGTTCACTCCGATTGAAGTTATTATGCTGCTTGTGATCTTAATGGTGGTGGTATATCTCTATGTATCCATCGTTGCACTGATTGCTGTTTTAGCCAGAACCTCCAAGGAGGCGAATACTTATGTGATGCCGGCTTATGTTTTAGTTATGCTGGGAAGTATTATGACCTATGCAGGCACGGGTGATACCAAGCTTGCTAATTTCTTCATACCGATTTATAACAGTGCAGTCAGTATTCAGAACTTGATGATGGGTGAGCTTACCCTGGCGCAGTTTGGTGCTACCATAGCAACAATCGGAGTCTTAGCCGCAGTAATCACAGCACTGATAACCAAAGCTTTCAATAGTGAGAAGATCATGTTTAATGCATAACAGGTTATATATATAGTTAGAAGAAGCTATATAAGAAACTATATAAGAAACTATATAAGAAGATAAAAAGCAGCTACACAAATATGAGCCATTTTATAACCCCGGCGATATCTGTGTAGCTGCTTTTGTTTATTTAGCACGGATGTGATTAATATAGGAATATGGTATCGCTATTTGTAATTACGAAGGGTCTCTTTGCTCTGATTCTGTGATACATCTCATAAATTCTCCACTACTCCATATATATTAATAAAAGAAGGAAAGGGGTAGTCTGTGCTTATGAACGAAATAAACCCGAATGTCAGCGAGGATTATGCAGATTTACTGATTGAATACAGTGGAGACATGAATGTATTGAATTCCTTTCCAAATTCCTATATAGAAATCATAAATTATCTTCAGGCAGTGGTTCATGTTCCGGTTCAGGATATCACAAACCAGACGATTATGGAGCATGGATATTCTGCTATGCCTAATCTGTATGCCCCGGTAAGTCACGGGAGCCTGGAAGCTTCTGATGTTATTCGAATTCGGAATGTTCCAAACTTTAATCTGATCGGTGAGGGTGTACTCATCGGGATCATAGATACCGGAATTGATTATACCAACCCTATCTTTAAAAACGCAGATAATACAACCAGAATTGTATCAATTTGGGACCAGTCGATACAGAATGGACCTCCGCCGGAAGGAAGACATTATGGCACGGAGTATTCCAGAGAACAGATTAACGAGGCTCTTAAAAGTACAGATCCGTTTTCAATTGTTCCAAGCCGGGATCAGGTAGGTCATGGGACGATGGTTGCAGGGATTGCGGGGGGGAATGAAAACAAAGAGAATGACTTTGTCGGGGTATCTCCGGGAGTAGAATTCGTCGTGGTAAAATTGAAGCAGGCCAAACGTTATCTGATGAGATTTTACCGGGTTCCGGAAGACAAACTCTGCTTTCAGGAAAACGATATTCTTTTTGGGCTGGAGTATCTTCTAAATGTATCCTTCAATCTCCAGCGTCCCTTGGCAATCTGCATTGCGATTGGCTCATCTCAGGGAGGACATGATGGCAGGGGTATCTTGTCTGGTTATTTATCGCTGGTTGCGAATACACCAGGTGTGATTGCGATTGTAGGCGCTGGGAATGAGGGGAATTCCAGAAGGCATTACTTCGGTAAGATCAATTCGGTTACCAGCTATGATACTGTGGAATTGAATGTGGGAGAAAATGAGAGTGGGTTTACGATGGAGTTATGGGGACAGTCACCCAGCATCTTTTCCATCGATATTTTATCACCATCCGGGGAATATATTCCGCGAATTGCAGTTGGAATGGATGAAAACCGGGAAATCTCCTTCGTATTTGAAAGAACAATACTAAATATCGATTATCAGATGGTGGAAGCGGAAAGTGGAGATCAACTGATTATCATCCGGTTTGATCAACCTGCTCAGGGTATATGGAAATTCAATGTTTATGAACGAGGGGATCTCAATTTTGGGTTTCATATCTGGCTACCGATGGGTAATTTTATCACCCAAAATACTTTCTTCGTGCGATCCGATCCATATACTACCATCCTATCTCCGGGAAATGCAGAGGTACCGCTCACCGTGACAGCCTATAATTACGCAGATGACAGTCTATATATTGAGGCAAGCAGAGGCTATACCAGGATCGGAGTAATTAAGCCAAATGTTGCTGCACCGGGAGTTAATCTGATTGGACCAACCCTGGAGCAGGGCTTTGCAGAATTTACCGGTACCAGTGCGGCAGCTGCACATATCACTGGTGTTGCGGCAATGCTTCTACAATGGGGAATTATCCGTAATAATCTTCCGGGAATGAGTACGGTAGAATTCAAAAAACTAGTAATGAGAGGTGCCAGGAGAGATAAAAATATACAATATCCCAATCGAGACTGGGGATATGGAATTCTGGATGTATATAATATATTCGATAGCTTGCGCACAGGAATTGTCATATAGAGAAAGAATAAATTGAGAACGCTGTGAGGTGCGATATGACAGAGGAGGAGAGAGGAAGGATTGTCAGCGAGGATTATGCGGATATGATAGTCAATTATGTGAATAATCCCAGAATTCTACAGAGGGTACCGAACGCTACAGTTCATATCATGAATGAAGCCTATGCTGTACTGCATATACCGGTCTCTCAGTTAGAAGCGAGCGGAGTCGGGACCTACGGTTATTCTACTACACCGAACCTTTGCGGTCTTGCCAGTGAGATAGCATTAGAAGCATCCACAGTAACTGAGCTTCGTAAATATCCGGGCTTTAATCTTCGTGGCCAGAATGTGCTGATCGGTATTGTGGATACCGGGATCAATTATAATCTGCCCGCATTCAAGAGAGCAGATGGTACAACAAAGATAGCTGCCATCTGGGATCAGACAATACAAGGCAGAGTGTCACCTTTTAATACAGACTTTGGTACCGAATATCGGAGTGATCAGATTAATCAGGCTCTTAAAACCGCTAATCCCTTAGAGATTGTGCCGAGCACGGATGAAAATGGACATGGGACGATGCTTGCAGGGATAGCGGCAGGAACGGAAGACCCCGGAAAAGAATTTGCCGGAGTGGCACCGGATTCCGAGCTTGTGATCGTAAAACTGAAACAGGCGAAGAAGTATATACGTAACTTTTTCTTCATACCGGAAGATGTAGTCTGTTATCAGGAGAATTCGATTATGTGGGGAGCCCAATATTGTGTTCAATTAGCACGGGAGTTGAATCGTCCAATTTCTATCTGCATCGGAATTGGCACTTCCCAAGGAGCCCATGACGGGAATTCACCGTTGAGTTCATTCCTTTCTCTCCTTGCGGACTTTCCAAAGACAGGTATTGTTACAGCAATGGGAAATGAGGGCAATCGGGGACGGCATTTTCGAGGAACGATCGACCCGGCCAGTAACACTTCCATTGTTGAGATGAATGTTGGTGAATCCGACCACGCCTTTACGATGGAATTATGGGGAGATTCTCCGGGTATCTACAGTATTGATATCCTGTCGCCTTCCGGAGAATACATTCCCAGAATACCTGCGGGATTAAAAGTGAATCGTGTGATTTCTTTTATCTTTGAAGAAACAATCGTATATGTAGAATATCAGACGGTTGAGACCCTGACCGGAGATCAGCTTATCATGCTGAGGTTTCAGAATATTTCACCTGGAAGCTGGCGTTTTACCGTATATGGGCAAGGAGATCTGGCCACCAGCTTTCATATTTGGCTGCCAATGGGGGACTTTATATCGGCGGGGACCTATTTTGTACAGGCAGATATCTATACAACTCTGCTGGACCCCGGATCAGCGGCAATTCCGATCACGGTAACAGCATATAATCCGATTAGCGGTACACTTTATGTGAATTCCAGCCGGGGTTATACAAGAGCAAATGTGGTAAAGCCGGATCTGGCAGCACCCGGTGTAAATTATATCGCTCCTAATCTCGAGGGGGGTTATACAAATTATACCGGAACCGGCGTTGCTTCTGCTCATACCGCAGGCGTTGTGGCACTTGCCTTGGAATGGGGTGTGGTTCTGAAAAATCAGCCGAACCTAGATACAATAGAGATTAAAAATTATCTGATACGCGGGGCCAAGCGGAGTGGAAATCTAGTCTATCCTAACAGAGACTGGGGATTTGGAATATTGGACCTTTATAATACTTATAATGTGATGAGAGTTAATGTTTAAAAGCAATGATTTGATTGGATTGTTAAAATGTTCATTAAAATAATCATAACTATTCAAGCCAGGCTCGAAAAGCTAATATAAATTTATGTAACTATTCAGGCCAGGCTCGAAAATCCTGTGGATTTTCGAGCTGTATTGGATTAATCCAATAGAAATATTTAAAAACAATCCCTAGAAAGTAAACTTTCTCAGCCTGTTTTATAAATATTTCTGCTGGCCTGAATAGTTACAAATAATTCTATGAAACAAATGTATAAACTTTCCCATTTTACAAACAATAGTATCAGATAGAAAATGTAACAGTTAACTATGGTTATGGTTTCTGAAGAATCAAATCATGTAAAATGGAGGAAAATCATATATGAAAGCAACAGGTATAGTAAGAAGAATAGATGACCTTGGGCGTGTTGTAGTACCAAAAGAAATTCGCCGTACATTAAGAATACGCGAGGGAGATCCTCTGGAAATTTTTACTGATAGAGAGGGAGAGATCATTCTGAAGAAGTATTCTCCAATTGGTGAACTTGGGCAATTTGCAAAGCAGTACGCGGATTCTCTGACACAGACAACAGGACATATTGTTGCTATTACAGATAAGGATCAGTTTATTGCAGTGGCAGGACCCACGAAGAAGGATTTAGTTACGAAAGGCATCAGTCATGAGCTGGAAGAAGTGATCAATGAACGTGAGACCATAGTAGCAGCAAAGGATGACAAAAACTATGTTCGCATCATGAATGAGGATGAAACTGAATTTGTCTACGAAACGATTACTCCAATTATTAGTGAAGGTGATGCAATCGGTTCTGTGATCTTTCTTACCAAGGATACCAAGACCAAATTCGGAGATCTTGAGGTTAAGTTGGCAGCTACGGCAGCAGCATTTCTTGGTAGACAAATGGAACAATAGTTTAACAACTAAGATTAGTCTAGAACTTCACACAGGTTGCCTGCCCGGCAACCTGTTCTTTTGTGTGAACATCACTTGGTTAACTTGCCAGTCAGTATTGTAATATTAACATAAATATGGTAATAATAATTATATGTCGCAAATCTGTATACCTAAGATAAGGAGCGAAATCATGTCAGAATACCGTTTTGAAGAGTTCATGGATATCATTCGAAGGCTAAGAAGTAAGGATGGTTGTCCCTGGGATAGAGAGCAGACTCATGAAAGCTTGAAAAGTTGCCTTTTGGAGGAATGCTATGAGACAATCGAAGCAATTAATAACCAGGATAAGGAGAACCTCTGTGAGGAGCTTGGGGATATTTTACTTCAGGTAGCACTTCATAGTGTGATTGCGGAAGAGGCACAGGATTTTACCGTGGATGAAGTCATCGCGGGGGTGAGTGAGAAGATGATTCGCAGACATCCGCATGTCTTCGGAGATGTCGTGGTAGAAGATACCGAAGGAGTTCTTAAAAACTGGGAAGAGATTAAGAAGACAGAGAAGAAATCTACCAATATTACGGATGAACTTTTATCCGTTCCCAAAGCTCTGCCGGCAAATATCCGGGCTGAGAAGATACAGAAAAAAGCAGCAAAAGCGGGTATGGATTTTGAGGGGTATGAACAGGTATTCCAAAAGGTCTACGAAGAGCTGGAAGAGCTGAAAAAATCAATAGAAATTGGGGATAAAAGCAATATTCAAGAGGAATTTGGTGATGTTATGTTTACATTCATTAATTTGTCTCGGTTTTTACAATTAAATGCAGAAAATTCCTTGACAAATGCCACTAATAAGTTTATAAATAGATTTGTAGATGTCTTCGCCCAAGCTGTGAGCAGAGGACAAGATCTATCTGAACTTTCTCCCGCAGAACTGGATGTTATGTGGCAGGGGGCAAAAAATCGTTAGATAAAATAAAATTGTTATTATCACTTTAGAGGAGGAGCAAATCCATGAACAAAGCAGAATTAGTTGCAGCGATTGCAGAAAAAACAGATTTTTCAAAGAAGGATTCAGAGAAGGCTTTAAAGGCTTTCATCGATGTAGTTACTGAGGAATTAACCAAAGGTGAGAAAGTACAGTTGGTTGGTTTCGGTACTTTTGAGGTATCTGAAAGACCGGCAAGAACTGGCAGAAATCCTTTAACAAAGGAAACCATCAAGATTGCTGCTTCTAAAGCACCGAAGTTTAAGGCAGGTAAGGCTTTAAAGGACGTTATCAACGCATAGTTGATTGAAAACGAAAAGGCTGTTTTAAATTCCGAGTCTCTTTGGGGTGTAGGGTTTTTAAAACAGCTTTTTTTTGTATCCAAAAAGAGGGTTAGACATGAGACTTGATAAATTTTTAAAGGTATCCAGACTGATCAAACGTCGCACTGTGGCGAATGATGCTTGCGATGCAGGTAGAGTGATGATTAATGGCAAGCCGGCAAAAGCATCCGCAACAGTAAAGGCCGGTGATGTACTCGAGATTGGGTTCGGTGCAAAAGCGGTTAAGGTTGAAGTTCTGGATGTACAGGAATCAACAAAGAAGGATGACGCTAAGGAGCTTTATAAGTATTTGTAAAGCTTGGAAAACCATTTTAGCATCGTCATGAAACAGGAAGTCTTCTCATATACTTAATAAGATGAATCTTGGCCTACGGTTGGCGGATTTTCTTAGGGTATAAATTATGAGGAGGCTTTTTTTATGGAAGAGAAACAACCTATTCTTAAGGGACACAAATTGAATATCATCGCAAGAAAGAGTATAGCAGTAACGGGAGTAAACGATGTTCTGTCCTTCGATGCAGGGGAAGTATTGCTTCAGACAGAGCAGGGAATACTAATGATCCGCGGAAATGAATTACATGTGAACCGATTGACTCTTGATAAAGGAGAGGTGGATATTGACGGTCGCGTCGACAGCTTAACCTATTCCGATTCTGCTAATGGAGGAAAGTCTCAGGAATCCCTATTTGGCAGGTTATTTAAGTAGGAGGCTGACATGAATCCATCGATTACAATCGAGCTTCAATTCTTTCTGATTTCCGTCCTATGGGGCGGCATCTTACTGGTAGTATATGACGCACTGAGAATCATTCGGAGGCTGATCAGGCATGGTGCTTTCTTGATTGCGATCGAAGATCTGATCTATTGGTTGGCGGCAAGCCTATTTATTTTTGCGATGATTTTTCAGAAGAACAATGGTATCATTCGTGGATTTTCTGTGATCGGAATGCTACTTGGATCCATACTCTATCATTTTGCTGTCAGCGAGGAGCTGGTTAAGATAGTTACCAAGCTGATTCGTACCTTACTGTCACCAATTAAGGCGGCATTTGTTCAGGTAGGGCACTTTCTAAAGCTAATTACGAACACCGGCAGGAAGATAATAAATAATCTATTATTCCGATTGAAAAAACCAATCAAATCGGTTAAAATAACATTGAAAACAAGGAAACACTAGCTTTGTTGTTTTAGGAGATGTTATTCATGAGAAGAAGCAATAAAAAAAGGACAGGCATTGGCGTTATTGCTTTTGTTGTACTGATACTGTGCGCAATTGTATCCTATCGGAGAATCAGTCTTGGACAGGAGCGTGATGAAGATGCGCTTACGATCAGCCGCCTGGAGACCAGGAAGCAAGAGGAATTGGAACGTAAGGATGAAATCGCGGATTATAAGGCTTATACCAAGACGAAGAAGTACATTGAAGATATGGCCAGGGAGAAATTAGGCCTTGTTTATAAGGATGATATTATTTTCGAACCGGAAGAATAAATAGTTGACAACCGCCATGAAAGCAGTTATAATAAGGTTCGTCACTTTGGCGAAGTAGCTCAGCTGGCGAGAGCACGCGGTTCATACCCGCGGTGTCGGCGGTTCAAATCCGTCCTTCGCTATTTCATATTATCAGGGAGTTGTGAATAACAGCTCCCTGTTTTGATTCTATCGTTTTCATGGTCTTAATCTGAATCACCCCCCTTTAATCGAGAATATAACCTATATGACGGAATTCTTGTCAAAAAGTTTTTGAGTTTGCTGTTGTTGTTTTGACAAAGATTTCATAAGCACCTGCCTATAATTACAACACAATTATCATCAAGAGGACTTGAAAGGGAGCAGGTAAGTTTATGAAAAGAAAATCGATATTGATCCATTTAATTGGTCTGCTGGTTGCAAGGGCAGCGTTCTATTCCATGAATCCATTGGCAATCGGTTATTTTACCGCAGCCTATTTGTCTGGGGCAGGAGGTGGATGGGCATTTGCGGCAGCTTTCCTGGGTATCGTATCTTGTATGAGTACAACGGGGATATTAAAATACTCTCTGGCGTTGATCTCCTCTGTAATAATCATGGAGACACCGTTGATTAAGAATAAGAATGTTCCAAAACCTATCCTGTATTTACTGCCCTCAGTGGCATTGATGATATTCTCATTGATGGAAGTAACCTCTGGAGGGTCGCTTCGTTCCTATCTTATGCTTGCTGTACTTGAGGGACTGATTGCTTTCATCTCAGCCGGAATATTCCATAATGGAATTGAATATATCAAAGAAGCCCAGAAGGGAACCAAAATGAGTAACGAGCAGATGGTAAGTATGGCCTTAATCGTTGCCGTTCTTCTTTATGCAGTGCCGGAGATAAACAGTGAGTATTTGGCACCGGCGCAGACCGTAGCCTACTTTATGATTCTGTTCTTTACCTATAAGTTTGGTGCGGGGCAAGGCACAATCACAGCAGCTCTCTGTGGCTTTGTTTTGAGCCTGAGAGGCGCCCCAATGGAAGGTGTTGGTGTGTTTGCCCTGATGAGTATAGTGACTTCTATATTTCGAGAGATGGGAAGATTCCCAAGCGCGTTGGTCTATCTACTGACTGCCGCCGGTTTAGGTCTTGTAAATAAGGGGATGGAATTAAGCCTGAAAGATATTGGGGCGTTGATGTCATCTGTAATTATATTTTCATTCCTCCCGAGCACTTTAATCTATCGGGCAGATGCAGCAGGCGGCACGGGACGTCAGGAGCTGCTGGCAACCCAAAATCTGAAGAGGATTGCAAAACTTCGGATGAAAATCTTTGCAGAATCCTTTTTGAAACTCTCCAGAACACTGGATTCCATATCGGAACAACAGACCAAGCTGAAGCAGAGGGAGATTAATCGTATCTTTGAAGAAATATCAGAGAAGCTGTGCAGAAACTGTGATCAATGTACTTCCTGCTGGGAACGCAGCTTTGAACAGACCTACCAGGCAGCTGGAATGATGTTTGAGATTGCTGAGAAGAAGGGGACGATCCGGAGGGAAGATATCCCGGTACATTTTCTGGATAGCTGTATCAGTGTCGATGATTTTATATTTGAAACTAATCGTGGCTTTGAGATTGCGAAGCTGAATCAGATATGGCAGAGCAGAGTATCCGAGAGCCGCGAAGTAATAGCGGATCAACTCAAGGAGGTATCCACAGTGATCCAGGATATCACCGGAGAGATTTATGAAGCGGCAGAAGCCTCCCGCGCAGAAGAAGAGCGGGTGGCACGAAGACTTCGAAGTGAGCATATAACAGTAAAGGATATCACGATTCTATCCAAAGAGGATAAACGGAAGGAAATATTTCTTACAGCCTCCTGCCGTGGGGGAAGATGTATTACGACGAAGGAGGCAGCAATCATCATCTCGGAGGTGCTGGGAACGAAGGTCAAGGCTTCGGAGGCATCAAAGTCGGTGATCGCGAAGGAGTATGAGAACTATAGTTTTATGGAGGACACCAAGTTCAAGGTGCTCACCGGTGTGGCAAGAGCAATGAAGGAAAATGTATCGGGGGATAATTTTTCGATTCTACGCCTTGAAACCGGTGAATTTATGCTGGCTTTGTCCGACGGAATGGGAACCGGGAAAGAAGCGGGAGAGGAAAGCGAGACCGTAATGTCACTGCTGGAACAGATGATCGAAGCAGGGTTTAAGGCAGAGACAGCAATTAAGTTGATTAATTCCAGTCTGGTTCTGAAAGCAGAGAAGCAAACCTTTTCGACAATTGATATGTCAATCATTAACCTGTTCACAGGTATGTGTGAATTCATTAAAATCGGTGCGGCAGCAGCTTTTATAAAACGTGGAGACTGGGTTGAGACAATCGCTTCCACTACATTGCCTATAGGGATGTTCGGCAATGTAGACTATGATACCGTAACCAAGAAGCTATATGAGGGAGATATCATAGTATTGCTGACAGACGGAGTTCTGGACTGCATTCCCGGAGATAATAAGGAAACAGTCATTGAGCAGATGCTGCTTGAGTCAAAGAGCAATAATCCCCAGGAAATTGCTAATCGTATTCTGGAGAATTCCCTTTCCAGAAGTAATTTTGTGCCAATGGATGATATGACGGTAATAACTGCCGGAATATGGTTAAAATAAGGAAGAATAGAAAATATTTCATTGAAATATAAAAGTAAAAGGGTTAGAATAATAAAAAACATAAGCAATGCAGGAAACTTAAGTTGGCTTAAGATAGGGAAGCAATGATTCGAAAAATAAAGTCATATATCGAACAGAATAATATGCTGGAACAAGGGGATAGGATTGTCATAGGGGTATCCGGAGGCGCTGATTCTATCTGTCTTTTGCATGTGCTAAACGGCTTAAGTTCGGAATATGAATTATTTCTCCAGGTGGTCCATATCAATCATGGAATCCGTGGAGAGGAAGCAGATCGCGATGAGAGCTTTGTCAAGTGCTTCTGTGAACAGAGAGGACTGGAATTTCAAAGCTTTACCTATGATGTTACAGCGCTTGCAATGCAGGAAGGACTGACCTGTGAGGAAGCCGGAAGAAAAGTACGTTACGACGCATTTTTCGATATGTGCAGGCAGAAGCAGTGTAATAAGATAGCAATTGCGCATAATAGAAACGATAATGCCGAAACAGTACTTTTCCATTTGTTCCGTGGTTCCGGTATCCGAGGGATCTCGGGTATCGAAGCGAAGCGGGAGATGGTACAAGGGGATAGAAGCATAACCCTGATTCGTCCGCTTCTAGATACATCGAGAGCTGAGATTGAGGAATATCTTGGTTCAGAAGGCATAAAATATCTTACCGATTCCACAAATCTATCCGATGATTACAGCAGGAATAAGATACGTAATCAAATCCTTACGTATGCAACCCGTGAGATTAATCAGCAGAGCGTTGCGCATATCGCATCGGCAGCAGATTCACTTCGGGAGATTGAGGATTATCTGAATCAAAATATACAGTATCACTATGAATCAATCGTCAGACAGAAGAAGCAGTCATACCTGGTGGATGTCAAAGAACTAAGTACAGAACATATTGTGCTTCAGAAGGGAATTATTCGAAAGCTTCTTGAGACCCTGGCGGGAGCGAGCAAGGACCTGGAGGCTAAGCATGTGGAAGCTGTCCTGGAATTAATCGATAAGCAGGTAGGGAAACAAATACATCTGCCCTATGATATTATTGCTGAAAGAGATTATGATGACATTCGGGTATTTTGCAGTGCCTTAGTACAAGAAGAAAGTCCACCAACAGCACCTTTACCAATTCGACTTAGGATACCCGGAAGGACGGAGGCTGCCTTTGCAGGTAAATATGTAGAAGCAGAGTTGATCAACTATAAAAATAGTGATCCTGTTCCGAAAAGTAGTTGTGCGAAGTGGATTGATTATGATAAAATAGAGAATGCTGTTGAAATGAGAACAAGAAGAGAAGGAGATTACCTTCAAATCAATGCTTCCGGAGGTCGAAAAAAACTTAAGGATTATTATATCGACCATAAAGTCCCACTGAAAGAGAGGGACAATCAACTTCTCCTTGCGGATGGAAATCATATTATATGGATTCCCGGAAGCGGAGAACGGATGAGTGAAAAGTATAAAGTAGATGCAGCTACATCAAAAGTACTGTTGATAAAAATGTTTGATATGGAGGTATACAAGGATGACGAATCATAAAATTAGGGTCATGATATCAGAAGAACAGATCAGTCTTAGAATTAAGGAATTAGCGGAGCAGATCAGCAAGGACTATGAGGGCGAGAGCATTCATCTTATCTGTATCTTAAAGGGGAGTGTATTTTTCAGCTGCGATCTGGCAAAACGTTTATCTATACCGGTAACCTTAGACTTTATGTCCGTATCAAGCTATGGCAGTGAGACAGTAAGCACCGGAAGAGTTCGCATCTTAAAGGATCTCGATGAGCCTATTATGGACAGAAATGTACTTATTGTTGAGGATATTATTGATTCCGGACATACGCTTGCACATCTGAAGAATCTTCTCGGAACCAGAGCTCCGAAGAGCTTAGAGATCTGTACTTTGTTGGATAAGCCGGACAGAAGAGTTACCAGTGTTGATGTAAAATACGTCGGATTTGTTATTCCGGATGAATTCGTAGTAGGTTATGGTCTTGACGATGACCAGTATTTAAGAAATCTACCTTATGTAGGAGTAGTTGAAAACTAAAATAATTATCATGTGGAAGCCATAGTTGTTTGGTTGCACTGTGGTTATTACAGCAATAAAAGGAGGTTGTTCAGTGAGAAAACAGATGAAAGGATATGGTTGGTATATCATCATTCTGCTTATAGTGATTATTACATTTTATATATCCAATAGACGCGAATTAAATGATCAGGGCGAATATTCCTACAGCCAGTTTGTCAAGGATATAGATAATGGACAGATTAAGGCGGTTGACATATATCCGAACGAAGAGGTTCCGACCGGTGAAGTAATGGTTACCTTAAAGAATGACGATACAGCCAGCTTTAATGTATCTGATACGGTGAAAATTGAAGATATAGCGTATAAAGCGGAGGTTAATCCGATTACGCACCCGATTTCTAAACCAAGTTGGTTTTTAACCTCGGTATTACCTTATATACTCGTATTTATCATTATTATTGTTCTCTTTTCTTTCTTGTCGAATCAGGCAAATGTCGGTGGCGGTAACAGTAAAGTCATGAATTTCGGCAAGAGCCGAGCGAAGATGACAACAGAAGAGAATAAGACCACAACATTTAAGAATGTAGCCGGTCTGGATGAAGAGAAGGATGAATTGAAGGAAATCGTGGATTTCTTAAAATCTCCGAAGAAATATATTCAGGTTGGTGCCAGAATTCCGAAAGGCGTATTACTGGTGGGTCCTCCCGGAACAGGTAAGACCCTACTTGCCAAAGCAGTAGCAGGAGAGGCCGGAGTTCCCTTCTTCTCGATCTCCGGATCCGATTTCGTTGAGATGTTTGTCGGTGTCGGTGCTTCCAGAGTAAGAGATCTGTTTGAAGATGCGAAGAAGAATTCACCCTGTATTGTGTTTATTGATGAGATCGATGCAGTTGCCAGACGTAGAGGTACCGGTATGGGCGGTGGTCATGATGAAAGAGAACAGACCCTGAACCAGCTGTTAGTTGAAATGGACGGCTTTGGTGTTAACGAAGGTATCATCGTGATGGCTGCTACGAATCGTGTAGATATCCTGGACCCTGCAATTCTTCGTCCCGGCCGATTTGACCGTAAGGTTATGGTAGGACGTCCGGACGTAAAGGGAAGAGAAGAGATCCTTCAGGTGCATTCAAAAGGAAAGCCGCTCAGTGATGATGTTGATCTGAAGCAGGTGTCACAGACCACAGCAGGCTTTACCGGAGCTGATCTGGAGAACCTGATGAATGAAGCAGCAATTAATGCGGCAAGAGATAACAGAACGGTTATTACGAGTGAAGATATCAAGAGATCCTTCATCAAAGTAGGGATCGGTACAGAGAAGAAGAGCAAGGTTATCACAGAGAAGGAAAAGAAGATCACTGCTTTTCATGAAGCGGGTCATGCGATTCTATTCCATGTTCTCCCTGATGTCGGCCCGGTATACACAATTTCTATTATTCCAACCGGCAGTGGTGCTGCAGGTTTTACCATGCCTCTTCCGGAAAAGGATGAGATGTTCCATACGAAGGGCAGAATGAAACAGGAGATAATCGTGGATCTGGGCGGAAGAGCTGCAGAAGAGCTGATATTTGATGATGTTACCACAGGAGCTTCCCAGGATATCAAGGTTGCTACTAAGACAGCGAGAGCGATGATTACACGTTACGGTTTTTCCGATGCCATCGGTATGGTGAATTATGATTATGAAGATGATGAAGTGTTCATCGGCAGGGATCTGGCTCATACCAAGAGCTTTAGTGAGAATATCGCTAATCGTATTGATGATGAAGTGAAGGCCATCATTGATGATTGCTATAAAGAAGCGAGACGAATTCTGGTTGAGTATAAGGATGTACTTGAATCCTGTGCGGCTCTTTTAATGGAAAAAGAGAGAATTACCAGAGAAGAGTTCGAAGCTCTTTTCATGAGAAGAGCATTGACAATGACAACCGAATAGACTTGAAAACGATGCCAATATATGGGATGGTTTAAGTGTCAAAAGGTGCTTCGCACTCTTCACTAACATAGTAAATTGATATTGAAAGCAAGCTTTCATATCAATTTACTATGTTAGTAAGCACCGGAGGTGCTTTTGACACTTAAAACATGGGATCTTATGCTTGTGCAGATTGACGAAAAACAAATAAAAAATTTGTAAAGTTTGTGCACACTTCTGTCGAATAACATGCTATACTATGTTTGTAAACCCCAATACATTATATAGTTTTTGCTACACCCCCATAAGTAACAAAAATACCTTCTCCGAAAAAGGACAGTCCCATAACTGTCCTTTTTTATGTTCAAAAATCTTCCATTCGATCATGTAAATTTCACTTTTAGTGAGTTTCTTCCATGACAGAATAATCGATATATTCTTTCACCCAACTGCGTATATTAATGATAGTACAAAAAAGGCCGCTGCAACAGGTTGCAACAGCCCAAATAGGTGATTTTATATAGGAATAGCAAATGGGGGAAATAATATGCTACTTGTCTATAATCGATTTTTAAAATATACCTTTCTGTTTCTCACAGGAGGCTTTCTCTATGGTGGAATTGAGATTCTCAGTCGGGGTTATTCCCATATTTCAATGCTGATTGCCGGGGGTGTCTGCTTTATATTGATCGGTCTCCTGAATGAGATTTATACCTGGAAGATGTCTATTCTCAGCCAAATGGTAATCTCAGCAATCATTATCACTACAGTTGAGCTTACATCAGGTATGATCGTTAATCTTTGGCTTAAGCTGAACGTGTGGGACTATTCCGCTATGCCATATAATTTCCTGGGACAGATCTGTCTGCTCTATACGAATCTTTGGTTCTTCCTGTCTCTGCCTGCTATTCTGCTTGATGACCTGCTCCGCTACCTTTTGATGAAGGAAGAGAAGCCTCATTATAAGTTTTTCTAGGGGATCAGTACGCAGTACTTGTCCAGTAAAGCGACCGGGTGATAGGATAATTTGGAGGTTCGAAGACCAAGATCTCCGACATCCTCTTCCCGGTTAATATATTGGATACCATAGCTTGTCCGCATGTCATTGGAGAATTCTTTCACGATCATCTGATAGGAGCCGGGATAATCTCTGTTTGCTTTCTCAATATGACAATATAATGTGTCTTTGATTACTTCGCCAATGGCAATAGCAACAATAACTCCGTCTACTTCGATAAAGGCACCGGGAAGCTTGAACTTATCCAAGTAAGGAATAAGTTCTAAGGTTCTTGTTAATTCCTCTTGGGCAAGAGAAGCTTCTTTTCCGTGATTTTTCTCATAATCTATTAAGAAATCAATAACTCTCGGTAGATTTTCTGCTGTGATTCTTTGATAAGAATAATTCGGAAACAATTTATGGAATTTGTTGATGTGATTTCTCTGTCCACTGAATTTTCTTCCTGCCATATCAGCCAGATCATCTGCATTATAGAGGTAGTCAGCCCAGTCGCGGTTAGCATTACAGGGCTTTGTTCCGCCGTAATCTTCAACCAGTGTGGGAATGGCTTCTTCGGGAACAGTACAGAACCACCTGGGAAGATTATTTTCCTTACAATATTCCTTGATTGCTTCCATAGCCTTAGGTAGAGAACCGCCGCCTACCGGGAAGGTGAAGGAAGTATGGTCCACAAACTTTACTTTATATAAAATCATATCGTCATAGATCGTAAAGCTAGACTGATAGAAATCTCGCCACATATACATCGCGCCAATGGTGTAATCACTGGTGCGGCTGATTTTATATTTAAAATACTCTGCTGTTTTACCGATGTTCTCAGCAGTAATTGGGTCGAACGATAACATAATAGCCTCCTAAAACAATTTAGTTTAAATTTCACTATAGCACATCATGTCGAATCTGTCTAGACAGCCTGCTTCCGCTTATAATTGTTATTGTACCGTGTATTATGTTTTTTTATCCTGCCTTTGAATTGTCTAATCCAATCGAATTAAGGGATAAACAAGGAAAAACATCAAAATAATTGAAGGTGATTTTGGACAAAAATAGGAATCTTAAATTTTTATAAATTGGGTAGCTAGATAGGGATTACATATGATAAAATTGGAGCGTGAGAGAAAATTCAAGAAAGGAGACAATCATGAAACTGCTTCTAGTTGCAGTCAATGCAAAATATATACATTCGAACCTAGCCGTTTATTGTCTTAGGGCATATGCCGGAAAACATGGATTTGCGGATCAGGTATCGTTGGCTGAATATACGATTAACCATTCGGAAGAGGACATTCTGCGAGAAATCTATAAAGAAAAAGCAGATGTGATTGCGTTCTCCTGTTATATATGGAATATTGAGATAATCCTGAGGCTAATCAACGAATTGAAGAAGGTGCAGCCTGAGGCAAAGCTGTGGTTGGGAGGTCCGGAGGTATCCTATGATTCCGAACGGAGACTTAAGCTAACACCGGGATTAGAGGGGATAATGATTGGAGAAGGAGAACAAACCTTCTTGGAGCTGGTACAGCATTATACCTTGGGAGAGCCGGCACTTAAGAAGATTAAGGGTATTGCTTATCGTGACAATAATCTGATCAGGATAACAGAGGAGCGTGAGCTTCTGGCACTCAGTGATGTTCCTTTTCCTTATGTAGATATAAAGAATTTTAAAAACCGAATTATATATTATGAGAGCAGCCGTGGATGCCCCTTCTCCTGCAGCTACTGCCTCTCCTCCGTTGAGAAGAGAATTCGCTTCCGGGATCTTTCCCTGGTTAAGCAGGAATTATTGTTTCTCCTGGAGCAGCAGGTACCACAGGTGAAGTTTGTAGACCGAACCTTCAATTGTAATAAAGAACATGCCATGGCAATCTGGCAGTTTATCAAAGAGAATGATAATGGTATTACTAATTTTCATTTTGAGATTTCTGCAGATTTACTGACCGATGAGGAGCTTTCTTTTCTGGCAACCCTAAGGATAGCGCAGGTTCAATTTGAGATCGGAGTGCAGTCTACGAATCCGGATACGGTAGCAGCGATTCGTCGAAGAATGGATCTGAAGCTTTTGCGGAAAAATGTGGACAGAATCAGAGTGGCCAGAAATATTCATCAACATTTGGACTTGATTGCAGGCTTACCAAATGAGGATTACAAGACATTCGAGCAATCCTTTCATGATGTATATGAGATGAAGCCGGATCAGCTGCAGCTGGGATTTCTGAAGGTACTGAGGGGATCGCCGATGGAGGCAGAGAGCA
>JAGFXQ010000339.1 GCA_017861355.1 Bacillota bacterium | reverse complement strand
TAATAAGTCATATGATCTTATCGGCTATAGAGTTCGTAAAAAAGGAAGTACAAAGGATATAGAAACACGATTTCTTGATGAGGGATGGAGTTTGGATAGAATCAGGAGTAGTTTTGCCATAGTAAAATTGGGTGGAATGAATATATACATGATATACCGATTAACAAAAATTCCTACGCCTCCTCCATCGGGAACACCTTCGCCAACACCAAAAGTAACTGTGACACCAACCCCGAAGCCGTCTGTAACACCAAAGCCAACGGTTCCTCCGGTAGCACCTCCCGTTGCAGCAGATCCAATATCTTTGCCGGTCGATGTTCCTAATCCATCCGCTGTAATCAATGGTGATAAGTATACCTCTCCCTACTTTACCTCAGAGAAGGGTATTTCCACAACGGAGAGCCAGTATGTCTATGTGAAGACAAAGGATTATCTCTTAGGCTATACTTTGGTTAACCATACCGGGAAGAAAGCCTTTTATGTTCCGGTGACAATGAATTACACTCTGGAATATTATACAGCAACACCTCCAAAAGCCGGAGGTCCGAAGAAGATAGTAGAGAAAGTGGCGAATACTCAGACCATCAAAGTAGAAAGAGCTTTTTCCTATTGGGAAATTGAAAACCTGGAATACTACACTGTAAACAATGCCGTAATCAATAATTATTCTCTTCCGGATGGGAGAGTATTACTATCTGCTAATAATACATATCTCAATTATTCATCCTTATCTACGTCGCATAGCAGCGATATCAACAGTCATGTTCTAGCGCCATCTCAGGTTTACTCCGGAATTACTCTTGATTCTCCGAATACCTATTCTTCCTCCACCAGTGACAGACCGATTGTAGACTATGAGGACCTTACTAATTATGCCCAAACCATGACGGACCAGGCACAGGTGAAGAATGATTATCTGAAGTTCGGGAGCAGTGTGGTACTTTCTGATGCCGCATCGTCTAAGATAGCACCCTCACCGAATGTATCCTCTTTGGTCCATACCTCAACGATTATTCTTGACAAAGCCTTATATACGGATAACAAAGTGATTGATGCTGAAAAGATAAATGGGTTGTATCCATCTACCGGCACGGTTACTTATTCCCTGCATCCTGCCAGTGTCAATGCATCCCACCTCAGTAAAACCTATAATGTCGGTGTAAATGGGGTAACGATACATACCCCTGTGATTTGTGTGCCGGTTGTGACTGCTGATAATAAGAAGTGGTCGCAGCTGATCAGTCCCTCCGAGGATGCAGTACAGATCGTACTTGATCCGGATAACACTTTAAATGATTTTGACGTTTCAATATCGAATACGCTTAAGCACAGCAACCGTCTTGGCTATCTATCCAGAGACTTTTCCAGGTCATTTATTAATCCGGAATTTATTTCTTATATCGCTCGACAAGAAGGAGTAATAAGAAATGAAGTGAAGCTACCCTTTGATGTATATCTCGATATTTATCATGATAATAACAAAGAAAATGATAAATTTATCCGGGCTGGCACCTGGTTTGTTCTTGGAAGAGACACCTTCCGATTCTGTGTACCTATGTGGGTACAAGAAGGAGTTTACACAGCAGAATTCCGATCCATCGCAGTAAATGGAACAAATCGTCTAAACAAAACAGAGGTCACGAAGAATGCAGATATTGATAACTATGTTGCAACGGCTACTGTCAATTTCGAAGTGTCCGGGAGAATTTATGGCTTAAAGATCTATGATGTCTATGACTATCCGAAATGGGAAAATGTCTTTCGTGTAGATAAGACCATGCTATTTAAGCTATTTGAAGGTGCGGGAGACGGAACCAAGAGGACAGGATTCAACGATCAGTATGCATATTATTACTCTGTGGGTACCAAGGACCAATACGGAAAAGATACGGGAACCCTGAGCCGCTTTACCTTGCCCTTAATCAACGGCAGTCATCCAAAGTATAATAACCTTGGTGTACTGAAGACAGGCTATGCAGTACGTTTTATGCTGGATACGGTAGGAGAAATGTATACCGGAGCGAATTGTATCAAGATCTATCCGTCCTTTTATTATGTGGATTCGGATGGAAAGAACCGAAGGCGAGTGGATCTATATTATGACGAAGAGATTAACCGTAAAAGCTATCATCTTGTGAAAATCGGGGAAGGCATTGACTTGGTTAACCTAAAGAGGGGAATGACCGGGAATATCTATAGCCGGATTCCGGAACTTGAACTAAGAAACACGGCCAAGGTACTAGATATAACATTTTCTGACCTGTATTACAAAAATAATATTATGTATGCATATTCTACGTTCCGATTATTTAAGGAGTTCCGTACCTTTATCGGTACACAATACGCCAGAGAAATAGCATCATATCCTTCCTTCGAGAAGGTAAAGGACGATACCGGACTCAATGCTTCCCAGATATCGAAATATATGCAGCGTTGGTATGGTAATTATAAGTTACCGGATGAAGTTCACGTAGTAGAAGCAGGGTATGATGTCTATGGACACCTTAGAAAATATGGTATCGACTATAAGGAAGACTTCTGGCTAAAGAATGGGTATATCGTGGTTAACTTTAATATCGTGACCATTGACAAGGCTGGCAAGGAACGACTCTCTTATTCGAATGGTAATAACTACATGAATGGTGGATATTGTTCCATGAGCATTACGGAAGGCACTATCATGTCGAAGAAGGATAATAAAGGAGTAGAGTTCAAGAACAAGGCGGGGGATATCCTATATTTCTATACTGACCAAAAATATAATGATGACTTTGAAGGTCGTATCTATTGATTTCATTGGTTATAAAGTAATATTGTATCCTTGTAATTTTCCAAATACGACATGGTATACATGAAATACGATTGGTATAATCAGATAATATGTTGAACTAAAGTCTTGTTCGGTGTACTAATATGAACATAATTTTTACAGGTGAATTAGTCCTACATAATTCGGAATACAATAGAATTTGTGCATAGTGCATTATACCTAATGAAAAAATTAGTTAGTTTACATAAATTTGAAAAAATTAGTTGACATTTACAATTATTTTGTACTAATATGTATTTATAGGGTTGTTGCTTATAGCAATAAAACTTAGATATTGAAATAATATTGGCTGTAGACAAATCTATTTCTTCTGAAATACTCTGGGAATTCTAAAAATCTTGACATCCATGAAAAATCTTCAAAATTTCTCAAAAAATGTCTCAACCTTATTATTATCTTAGTAGAATTAATGCTACCAAAAAAACGACGAAGATTAAAGAATTGGATTCTTTCTCTTCGTCGTTTTTCTATTCAAATATTTACATAATGGATTGCCATTGTCCAGCTTCCTAAGATCGATGAGTAAAGTAACTGTTTATGACTTCTTATCTTTGTAAATGGTTTAGGATAGAAGAGTAATTACTTACAACAGCTCTTTGATCTTATCCTCAACTACAAACATGTCAGCAGTAGGCTCGAAGCGTTCTACGACATTTCCCTTGCGATCAATTAAGAACTTGGTAAAGTTCCACTTGATGCTGGGCTTGCTTGCATAGTCCGGATCATCTGCTTCTAACTTGGGTACTAATCTCGGAGCCACAGGGTGAGACATATCAAAGCCTGCGAAGCCCTTCTGATCTACTAAGTATTTGTACAGTGGATGTGCATTCTCACCATTGACCTCGATCTTGGAGAAGGTAGGGAAGGAGATACCATAGTTGGACTCACAGAAGGAGTTGGGTAGCGGTATTCACTATCAGAAGAACCTTGTCTTCATATTCGCTTAAAGAGATCTCTTCACCGTGTTTATTCTTTACTTTAAAATCATATATACTCATAATCTCAATCCTTTCTTATTCTGTGATAGAAGCAATTATTGTGATGCACAATAATCCGGGCGGATGTCTTCACATCAATATATCGCTTTCTTCACAATCATCGATCCACATCGTTATAATTATTACTGAATTCATGGATCAGCTTCGGGTTTCATATTATAACTTCTTCTGAATTATATTATAGCAGATTGGATGTCCACATTACATCATTGTTGCCAGCTTGTAGCCGATTAATTCTTATTAACCAGTGCTTCGATGTCTTTCTCAATACTCTCAGGGGTATCGGTGGGAGCGTAACGGTGAATTACCTTACCATCCTGGTCAACTAAGAACTTCGTGAAGTTCCATTTGATGCTGGAGCCTAAGGAGCCGCCTTGTTCCTTCTTAAGATA
>JAGFXQ010000338.1 GCA_017861355.1 Bacillota bacterium | reverse complement strand
CATCGTCTGATATTCGAAGATGGACTGCAGGATACCTTGGCTGATCTCAGCCTGATAGGGTGTATACGCTGTAACAAATTCCTCCTTCGAAGTGATCTGGCTTACAATGGAAGGAATATAATGATGATAAGCTCCCGCTCCCCGGAAGATGGAGTGGAACACTTTATTCTTCGCCGCAAGGTTCGTCATAGTTCTTCTAACTTCGAACTCAGACTTACCCTTCTTCAGCTTAAGCGGTTTTTCCAGATAGACCTCTTTCGGGATTGCCCGAAATAATTCCCGGAAGTTCTGTACACCGATGGCATTCAGCATCTCCTGCTGTTCCAGAGGCGTATTCGGTACATAAGTGCCCATACTGTTACCTCCTTATGCGTTAAGTTCGTTGTATTCCTTCTCGGATAAAAGATCGGATTGATCGGTAATCTCTTCAACCTCGATGAACCATGCCTCATAGGCATCTGAGTTGATTAACTCCGGATGATCTAAGAGCTCTTCATTGATTGCCTTTACGGTTCCGGTAACCGGACTATAGACACTGGATACTGCCTTCACAGACTCAACATCACCAAATTCCTCACCGGCTACTACCTCATCGCCCACCTCCGGAAGATTAACAAATACCAGATCTCCCAGTTGCTTCTGTGCATAATCGGAAATACCTACCTTTGCTGTTGTAGCATTACTAAACTGAGCCCATTCATGTGATTTTGAGAAAAGAAATTCCTTCATAATTGTATTAACCTCCATGATATAATTTATATTGTTATTGTTCGATTACTTATATGAAATACATTTCCTATTGTTAACATTACAAGTTTTTCTGATGACATACCATGACAATATTATCTTGAATATAATGTCTTGACTCCATTATCCTGACTCTATTACTCTGATCCTTAATATCTATTCTTACTTCTCCCGTTTATAGAAGGGAAGCGTTACTACCTCTGCTGCAATTCTTCTTCCTCTTACATCAACCTCCACCAGTGTTCCCAAAGCACTATGTTCTTTATCCACCAGTGCCATCGCAATCGGCCTTCCCAGATAAGGACAATGCGTTCCCGAGGTTGTCGTTCCGATCTGCTTATTATCCACATAGACCGGGCAAGCCTCTCTGGCGATTCCTCTTCCGGTAATATTAAGTCCGACTCGGGCTATCTTCGGTTCTCCTCTCGATACAATCCCTGCTTTACCGATAAAATTCTCCTTGGTCAGCTTCACTGCAAAACCCAAACCCGTCTCCAGAGGAGAGATATCATCATTCATCTCATGACCGTACAGCGGCATCGCGGCTTCTAGACGCAGCGTATCCCGGGCACCAAGTCCGCAAGGAATTAGTACATAATCCTCCTTAACATCCGGTTTCTTATTGTTATTCTCAATATCATAATTACCTGCATCTAATAATACCTGCCACAGCTTCACTGCATCATCATTCTTACAATACAGCTCATAACCATCTTCACCGGTATAGCCGGTCTTAGATACAAGGCAACGAATGCCTGCCACATCAACGTCTTCCCGGAAGCTGTAATATTTGACCGGAAGCTTATCCTCCTGTGTCAGCTTACAGAGGATCTCCTTGGATCTCGGTCCCTGCAGTGCTAATTGGGAGATGTCATCGGAGATATCGGTGAATTCAACTTCGCCTACCAGATGAGCCTCCATCCATTCCACATCCTTGAACCGATTGGCGGCATTGATTACGATCAGGAATTCTTCCGGACTCTTCTGATATACAAGAAGGTCATCTACAACTCCCCCATTCTCATTACACATGGGACTATACTTGACCTGACCATCATACATCTGACCGCAATCATTGGTAACCAGCAGTTGTACATTCTTCAGGGCATCCTTCCCCTTCAGAAGTACTTCTCCCATATGGGATACATCGAACAATCCTGCCGAGCCACGTACTGCCATATGTTCTGTGATCACTCCTGTTTCGTACTGTACCGGCAGTAAATACCCGGCAAAGGGAACAATCTTTCCTGCTGCCTTAACGTGACAGTCATAAAGGTGCGTTTTCCTTTCCATTGTAACCTCCTAATATGTTTTGTTTTTAAACAATAAAAAAAGACGTACTGAATAAATCAATACGCCTCTGTTGGTTTACCTGAAAGATTCTTTCCTGCCTTATGCCTTACATCGCAAACAGAAAATTGCTTCTTCGGTGCCGAATCGCTTTCCAGAGTATCGTCCAGATCTGGTCCTTTTGCCTGAGAGTTTTCGCTTTCCCCTTCGGCGCTGTATTATGATACAGGCTCTCCCAAATCCTTCATCCGACTATTATTTCTGCAATTGCACAGTTGTTAATTATAGTATAATTATATGCTTCTGATATTCTAAAGTCAATCCCAACTCAAACTTCATCCGCCAACATAATATCGATCAAGGAACTTCTACTTATCCCTGTCATATAATACTATATATGCAAGAATGGAGGAGACACCAATGGGCGAATTACTCAAAATCGACCACCTCAGCTACACCTATCATAGTCTCGAAGGCGAAACACCGGCATTATTCGATGTTTCTTTTCATGTGACAGAGGGGGAATTCTTAAGCATCGTAGGACCAAGCGGCTGCGGAAAATCCACTCTGCTTTCGCTGATCGCGGGATTGATTGAACCCAGCAGTGGCAATCTGTATATCAATGGCAAGGATATAAAATCCTCCGGCAAAAATATTGGTTATATGCTTCAGAAGGATCAGTTGCTGGAATGGCGCAATACTCTTAAGAATGTCACCTTGGGTCTGGAAATACAGCATAAGCTGTCAGATAACAGCTATGTTCAAATAAATGAACTACTTAACACGTATGGCCTGATCACTTTTCAGAACTCCTATCCTTCAAAGCTCTCCGGCGGAATGAGACAGAGGGCAGCATTAATTCGAACACTGTTATTAGAGCCGGATATTCTCTTACTGGATGAACCCTTCTCTGCCCTGGATTATCAGACACGACTGGAGGTTGCGGATGATATCTGGGGTATTATTCGTAACGAGAAAAAAACAGCGATATTAATTACTCATGACATCTCCGAAGCGATCAGCATGGCGGATCGTGTTATAGTCTTATCCTCAAGACCCGGTACAGTAACAAAGGTATTCGACATTAAGCTTTCTATAGAGGATCGAACTCCCTTCTCCAGTCGAAGTGCTCCGGAATTCAAGGAGTATTTTAATCAAATATGGAAGGAGTTAACCCACCATGAGCAGAATGCATAAACAAGTAGAGGGTGAAAGCCTGAATATCTCTGCTGCTCAACAGGATTTTATCAGAAATCACAGGACACAGCTACGCTGGGTGCGGTTCTACCAGCTTCTAATTCTGATCAGCTTCATCGCTGCTTGGGAGATCACCGCCAGACTCGGAATTCTTAATTCCTTTGTATTCTCCAGCCCTTCCAGGGTAATTAAGACGATCGTACAAATGACAGCAACCGGTCAATTATTATACCATGTTGGCATTACTCTCTTGGAGACCCTAGGGAGCTTCTTCCTGGTAAACGTGCTTGGCATTCTTATGGCAATTATTCTGTGGTGGAACAATAGTATATCTAAGGTACTGGAACCCTACCTGATTGTCTTGAACAGTCTGCCAAAATCTGCTCTGGCACCGGTGTTCATCGTATGGCTTGGGAATAATGTGAAGACGATCATCGTCGCAGCCGTTTCGGTAGCAATCTTTGCAACGGTGATCAACCTGTACTCGAATTTCCATGAAGTTGAGGAGGATAAAATCAAACTGATTTATACCCTGGGTGGGAAGAAGAAAGATGTTCTCTTCAAAGTAGTACTTCCCGGCAATATTCCCTCGATCATCAGCCAGATGAAGGTCAACATCGGCCTCTCTTTGGTCGGTGTCATTATCGGAGAATTCCTTGCAGC
>JAGFXQ010000104.1 GCA_017861355.1 Bacillota bacterium | reverse complement strand
ATAGCAAGACTTTCTTACCAATGCACATGTTGTAAAAAGTTCAAAAAATAGTTACGATTCTTACGATCACTTTCCTTGTTTGTCTTGTATAATGAGATTAAGTCGGGGGGGAATATTATGAAAAATAAATCAGATAAAAAATATCTATTGAAAGGTCAGATAAAGCGAAAGGACACAAGCAAAAAAGGGATCAGAACAGTTAGGCAACAAACCGCCCTGTTTTTTATCATCGTAAGCGGGCTGTTGCTCTATGGATGTTCCAATCATGTTCAGGACCTGCGAAGTACCGGATATGCAGAGCCTCTTGCAGAATCTCAGTTGATTGAACTGTCTGCAGAGAGTGAGTACATGGGACGTGAGATGCCCTTTCTTCTCTATCTCCCCAAGGGTTACTGTAATAAGAAGGAATACCCGGTATGGTACGGTCTGCATGGCTATAGTTCGGATGAAACTATGTGGATTAAAAATGATATCACTAAAGTAGCCGATCAATTAATTGGATCCGGTGAGATCAAACCACTCATTATGGTCTTTCCGTTCGTTAAGGATGCCTCATTCAAGGAAATCACGGCAGATTTTGAGGATGATGGTAAGTTCGATGAGAGAAATATTGATAAGTTTATTAATGAGGAATTAGTTCAATACATCGATTCTCATTATTGTACCGATTTATCCGCCAAAGGCCGGTCTATCGGAGGCTTTTCCATGGGCGGAATGATCGCACTTCGTATCGCATTCCACCATACGGATCGTTTCAGTATGGTTAGCGGATATAGTGCTGCCGTGACTTCCAGTGATTATTCGGATCGTCAGCTTGAGGAATGGCTGTATCCGAATGATAATATGAAGGACGTCAAGAATCTCATAAGATTCGATCACAAGAAAGGCTTTGATAAGCTCAAAGTATATCTCGATGCCGGTAGTTCCAATGATCCATTTTCCGAAGGACTACAATCCTTGAATGATGCTTTGCAAATCCGAAACATCGAATCGGAATTCCATCTGCTGGATGGAGGACATACACTGAGAGCGAATCAATTCGAATCGTATCTTCGATTCTTCGCGGCGAAGGACTAATAACTAAAATCCTATTTATTCATCACATCTGATCTTAAGATATTAAAAGAATTATAGATATCTATAATTCCGTAACCCCAATCACGGTTAGGATAGTCAAGACTAACTTTCCTCTTTGCCCCCCTGACCAGGAATTTCTTAATACCAACCGTATCCATATTCGGAACGTTACCCTGTACAACACTCCATTCGAGTACCATCGCGGTAATCCCTGCGGCATGTGCCGCTGCTACCCCGGTACCGCTGACCAAAGTGTATTCATGGTTCAGCGTAGGGCAGAGAAGATTGACGCCCGGAGCAGCAAGCCCAGGTTTCACTTCTCCGGATGCAGAATATCCTCGGCCGGCATCAGAAAATAACGTATCATTGCTCGGGTTATATGCTGTGATAGTGATCGGTACAATGCTATTGCCGGGTGAGGTAACTGTAGTATAAGCATTGGAATTAATAAAATAAGTTCCTTCTGTAATCAAATGATCAGACGGGAGCCAAATATGGAAATCGCCCTTTAAATCACCCCTGCCATACACTTGAAACTTCCAGTTTCCAACCGTCGGATTCTTAAAACGTAACATTATTACTTGCTTACCGGTGCCCGCCTCTACCATAAAGTAATCGATATTAATCACGGTCCGTTCGAATACAAATACGACCTCCTGGTTCTTGGCAAGATTCTCTAATATTCTTGATTTATACTCACCACCCGGAGATCTCATATCCAAGGTATAGATCATAGGGGGATTTCCCCAAAGCTCCATGGTAAAACCTTTTTCATTCTCGCCAACGTTAAGATCAACCGTAACCGGCTCACCATTTGGTTCTATGGTACTATAGAAGTGTCTTCTTGCATTTCCTTCATTCCCCGCTGCTACAGTAATCGCTATGCCAGGAAAGTCAGCTGCTATGGAAAGCATCGTATTCAATACGTCACTATTATCATGTGAGCCCTGTGATGACCCCAAGCTAACACAAATAGATAATGGGCGATGCAATTCTCGTGCTGTATCAACCAGATATTGAAGCCCCCAAAGGATATCATTTGTCTGGTATACCGGTTCCGTTGCAGGTATTAAGAAAAACTCTCGATAGAATGGTTTCGCTAACTTCAGCTTCACAACAAGAATATCTGCATCCGGTACAACTCCTACAAATTCATTTTCTTGATCCTCGGAACCTGCTGCAATTCCTGCCATCCAGGTTCCATGCCCAATCTCATCCGTGCTTGGAACGATCTGAAAAGGATCCGGACTCTGTATTGCCTGATTGATCTGTTCTGATTTATATACTGTTCCATAGAAGGCAGGATACACAATATTCGGATCTTGATTTTCACTGGTAATTTCCTGATCCCAGATAGATATAATCTTAGTCGTGCCATCCTTATGTCGAAAAACAGGGTTGGTATAGTCAATCCCGGTATCAATAATTCCAACAATTACACCTTCCCCACGCAGATTCAAAGTTGAGGTTCGTGCCAACTTGGTAACCCCGGAAGCGTCAAGGCTTTGTTGGCTACACAATGAATAGCACTGAGGAATGGAAAAATAATTATACTTAGTCACCAGATTCACGGTAACCATTGCTTTTGGCAGATAAATCACAGCATAGCTATCGTTTAGAATATGTACAGAGTACTGTTCATATTGCTGAAGAGCGATTGGATTCCCATTATACTTCACAATCAAATCCACATAATCATCGCTGATAATCTTATAACTTTCTTCACTGGTCATACTCTCTCCTTATATCAAATTATCTTTATACCTATGCAATTATAGCTCTCTACGCAAGCTTTCAAAGATGTTGTAGACATCTAATATTCCGTATCCCCAATCCCGATTTGGGTATGCCATATCAATATTTCTTCTGGCTCCACGAATCATGAAAATCTTCATATCCTGAGTACTCATCAAAGGATATCCGCCATTCACAATTCCCCACTCGAATAACATCGCTGCTACTCCTGCCGTATGAGCTGCAGCCGCACTGGTTCCGGACACTATAGTGAAGGTTCCCTCTAAGGATGGAGCCAGTACTTCCACCCCCGGAGCAGCGACATCCGGTTTGATATAATCGATACGTGTATAGCCTCTGCCTGCTTCCAGATATAAGCTGTCATCCTCAACATTATATGCCGTCACTGCGATCGGAATTGGGGAACATGCTACCGATAGTAGGGTGGTATATGGATTGGATTTGATAAAATATGTATTCTCTGTAATGAATCCATTCATCGGTAGCCAGATATTGAAAACCATCGGATTAATCCCTTTTCCATAGACATTGAATTTCCATATTCCAGGAGAGGGGTTGGTGAATCTTAAAAGTATCAGCTGATCCCCGCTTTGAGCCTCCACCAAGGCATAATCCAGATAAATTATCGTCGGATCAAAAATGAAACTAAGTTCTCTGGTCTCATTCAACATAATATTCATTCTAGGAACGTACTCTCCGGAGGGTGTCGTGATATCAATCGTATAAAGGTTCGGTGATGCTCCCCATATCTCCATAGCAAATCCTGTCTCACCTTCACCGATATTCAATTCCACGGTGTCCATACCTCTGGTTATATCAACAACACCATAATAATGCCTTCTGGCATTACCTTCGTTGCCAACTGCCGTAATAATCGCTATTCCCGTATTATTCGCCTGTAGCGACAGCCATCCGCTCATGGTTCCTCTTCCATCATGAGCATATTGGGAGGTATCAATTGCACTGCATATGACGATAGGTTTATTCAGTGAAGTAGCAACATTAAGCAGATATTGATAGCCAAACATGATATCATTTTCCTGATATGCCAGCTTATCCTCCGGTATACGGAAAAAAGCTTTCAAATTATTCTTCGCCGGCTTTAATTTTACAACAATAATTTCAGCATCCGGTGCGACTCCGTAGAACCCTCTTTCCGGCACTTCATTACCGGCAGCAATACCGGCTAACATTGTACCATGTCCCACCTCATCCCGGGAGGGTAGGATACGATACGGCTCCTCACTCTGCAAGGCGTCATTGATTTGATCCCTGGTGTACTCCGTACCATATGCCATCCCCTTTGGAATATGATCAGTATCTATTGTTTGATCCCATATGCTGACGATCTTCGTAGTTCCATCGGCCTTCCGAAATATCGGATTCACATAATCGATTCCCGTGTCAACAAAGCCTATCAGAACTCCATTCCCTCTCAGATTAAAGCTTGGAATATTACGTAGCTTTAATATGCCACTTGCTTCCAAGGAGGAATCACTGATCAGTCCAAACAAATTTGGAAAGACCGCATATCCAATGCGGGATATGATGTCCTCACTGATGGTACTTAGCGGGACATAAATAGCAGCAAGAAAGAAGTTAATGATATTAACCGCATCCTCACTATACTTTTCCAGTACATATTTATTCCCGCTATAATCTATAATCAAATCAATATAATCATTACTATATATTTTCTCTCTATCTGAGATATTCAAATCTAATCACTCTCATTATCATCTCGATCTATTATATTAATGACCAATAATAGAATGAACCACTTCTTGTATTTTAAGAGATAATTATTTCAATAATTTTAGATCAGCCTCCTAAAGTCACATCACAATTCTGATACCAACGTAGGGCATCCACAAAGTGTGATTTGCTAAAATCCGGCCAATAATCATCAATAATATAGAAATCAGCATAAACCGACTGTGCCGGTAAGAAACCGCTAAGGCGTCTGCATCCTCCCCACCTTATGATCAGATTTACCCTTGGTATATCATGGGATTCGAGCTGCCGATCCTCCATAAGTCTTTTTAAATCCCACTCCCAGTCATAGTTCACAAGAAAATTAAGATTTATCAACCCTTTGCCAAAGTTAACTCTCTTATTCGCATATGGCAGCAGCTCCTCGGGAAAGGCAGGAGATTCTGTATTGCCAATCACCAGAAGATTGGCATCCTTGCCACTTAATAGAGCAACTGCATCCACACAGGCCTTTGTAAATGCATCTCGTTGTCCTTTTTCCCTCTTATTATTATCTTTCGTAAAGCCATAGAAAGTTGCTTCTTTGATTCCATATGCAAGCATCATCTCATATAACTCAAAGCCCGGATTGATGCCATGACTATACCCATCTTTTTTATCAAGATTATGATTGACTGCCCATCTACGATTACCGTCCGGGATAATACCGATATGCTTGGGAACTCTTTTAAATTCTTCCATATTATCTTCCTTAACTGATATTTACCACCATGAATAGTATGGGTTTTCTTTCTGTTTCTTACCCTTACCCTCATTTTCAACTGCTGCATTACTAGCGGTATTATTGCTTACACTATTATCAGTATTAATACTCGTATTATTTGAATTACGTGTACTGCGTTTCTTTGGCATTTGTTCAGCCTCCTTTCGATGTTTAAGTTTATTATCTTCTAAACTCCGAAAAAAATGCTGTAAAAATATAGTATGATCTAATTACAATCACGAAATACACTAGATGATTATAAGAGTGCGCCTGCCGGGCGTACAAGCAAAAAAAGCGTTTAAAATCTTGTTGCCGCAAGACTTTAAACGCTTTCTATTGTATTCATGACATTGTTTTACTGTGCTCCGACCACCTTATGTGGTACGTAAGTCTCTTCCAGATAATTCACATCCTCAGGGGATAACTTTATATCTAGTGCTTTTACTGCATCTGTAATATGTGTTTCCTTCGTGATACCAACAATCGGAGCAGTAACTCCATCCTTCTGTAGTAACCAGGCCAGTGCGATCTGTGCTCGGTTTGCATTATATTTCTCTGCAAGCTCCGCTACCCTTTGAATAATGGTAGTATCCTGTGCTTCCGAGGGACCATACTTCCTTTGCATTACGATATCCGTATCACCACGCATGGATGTCTCCGATATGTCTCTGGTCAATTTGCCTCCGGCCAGAGGACTGTAAGGTGTGATCGCTATCTTCTCCGATCTGCAAAGAGGTAGCATTTCCCTCTCTTCTTCTCGATAAATCAGGTTCATATGGTTCTGCATCGATACATGCCTGGTCCATCCATGCTTCTCCGCAGTGTAAAGAGCTTTCTGAAACTGCCATGCATACATAGCGGAAGCTCCGATATATCTTGCTTTACCCATTCTTACAACGTCGTTCAATGCCTCCATCGTCTCTTCAATGGGTGTATTATAATCCCATCGGTGGGCAATATAAAGGTCTACATAATCAGTACCCAGTCTCTGAAGGCTCTTATCAATTTCACTTAAGATTGCCTTTCTAGATAAACCGCTTCCGTTTGGTCCTTCGTGCATCTTTCCCCAGACCTTAGTCGCAAGCACGATCTCATCTCGATTTGCAAAATCCTTTAAGGCCTTACCCAAATACATCTCACTGGTACCCTTGGAATAAACATTCGCAGTATCGAAGAAATTAATGCCCTGTTCCAATGCCAGCTTTACCATGTTACGCGAGTTTTCTTCATCAATCACCCATTGGTGGAAACCTGTTGATACATCACCGAAGCCCATGGCCCCAACACACAATCTTGATACTTCCATACCTGTATTGCCAAACTTTATATACTCCATAAGATTACCTCCATTTTCGTACAAAATATATTGTCATTCTCATATATTATTACTTTCGCGGTTTATTTATATAAAACCTAATTAGATTTTCCTGATGAAGCTTGATAAAACAAGAAGGTTGCCAGCATTCCCAGCAGTAATAACCCAATGCTCAGAACAAAGGGTAATATTCTGGAGATATCACTCAGAAGTCCACCTATGTATCCAAAAGGCACGCTCACCAGCATTACTGTCGTCTGAAGCAGAGCCATAATACCGGAGCGCTCCGTATGATCAACATGAATAGCGACCAGAGATTCGCGGAGCGTACTTAAGACTGCTACACCTAATGCTTCAAATACCAGGGATGCCGATAAGATGACATATCCCCATGTACCGGTATCTGTGATCGTAATCAGCAGGATACAGCTGATGATGGAACTAAGGAAACCTCCAAATAGCGGCCACTTCAACTTCGTTTGTTTGATGTGCCCAATCACGGTAAAGAATAGAATAATGGAAAGGATACTTCGTGCCATCGGAAAGATCGGTAGCAGTGTATCGGGAACACCGATACGGCGGGAGGCTATGATCTGCCAGAAGGTCATTCCAAGCATCGCTACAATCTCAACCAGGATACTGATCACGATCGCGAATATGGTTCCCTTGGAATTTATTATCTTGTGCAGAGCCCCTTTGTACCCGGATAACATCTCACCCCAGGACATATTACGGGTTGTCTCACGACGGATCTTACCAACTGCTGTTTCTGTCGAGAATTTATATAGGATCAATAACTTTGCTGTCATGATGATAAAAGCATTGATGTAGAGTATTCGTATCGCCGGAACCAACGTCAGCTGTGACACCAGAATGGAGGAGATCGGAGCAAAGAGTGCGGATAGATTACCGGCAATCATGACCCAGGAATAAATATGAGTTATCTTATCCTTTGGAGCATCCTCTACCAACAGACAATCCCATGACACAGTGGTGATCTTCATCGTTCCGTTAAGTAATGCTGCCACAACGAAGAACCAGAAGCCCTGACTGGATGCCCAAATCAGACAAGGAAGACTCCAAGCAATAAAATCAAAAATCATTGTGCTCTTCCTACGCCCAAACTTATCAACAATAGCACCGGACAGAAAGGCAAAGATCATCTGTGAGAACATATAGATTGAAGTTACAATACCTACCTGTACATCACTCATACCAAAAGTAAGCATATACACAGTTGCATACGGCAGGCACAGGTTCATGGAAAGTCCCCACATGGGTTCCGTATAAACACAGGCACGAGGATTACCTCGCAGTTCGAACAGGGTTCTTAGTAATGGATGCTTCAAAATTATACTTTTCATTTTCCTATTGTTCCTTTCATGATGTATTCCATGCTGTAAATCATTTCTATTTTTTCGTAAATTTGAATTCTTATTGATTCATACTAACCAACCATATATTCGTCAATCAGCTTAATTGCGGATTGGACGATATGCGCCGTCATACCCCAGATCGTCCAGCTATGATATCGGTAGAAAAGCACTTCATGAGTACCCTTCGTCCAGGGATATTCGATTCCTCCCGGAATCCATTCATATGGAAAATTCTCAGCAGGCTCATTGATTAACTTCCCTACGAATACCTCTGGCGAACAATTACGAAAGAACTCCAGTGGGACTTTAATAATCTCTTCCACTTCATCTGTG
Source organism: Bacillota bacterium (assembly GCA_017861355.1). Lineage (GTDB taxonomy): Bacteria > Bacillota > Clostridia > Lachnospirales > Lachnospiraceae > Mobilitalea. The sequence goes on along the minus strand of JAGFXQ010000104.1, from coordinate 2,098 downwards.
CTGAAGGTATCGTGGTAATCGGTAATATCACCTATAAAAGGATGAATTATCATATTAAAAGGTGAGATATAGATATCCCCTGTACCAATTATACTAATCTGCTCCCTTTGTATTGCTAATTCTTCGGCCGCTTCACGGATTGCACACTCCAACTGAGTCTCATCCGGTTCCTGCTTCCCTCCCGGAAAGCAGATCTCTCCAGGCTGTCTTCGCAAATTCTTAGATCTCTTTTCAAAGAGCATAGAAGTAGTTTCACCCTCTCGCAGCAATGGTATAAGTACAGAATACTGCCTACATCTGTCTGCACCAATAATCCCGGGTTGTCTGTTTATGAATGCATCCTTCTTCAGAAGAAACCCTCCTTTCTCAATTGATCCATGCATTAACCATATTCTAGCATATTAATCAAAAATAAGCACTTCTTTCTTCATCTATAATCTATAATGAGACAAGGATCAAAGTCACAGCATTATATAGATTAGCGTCCTTCACGCAGCAACAAAAAAGGAAAACCTCTGTAAAGGGATTTCTTTTTGATTCTTAATATTTTTTATATTATTCTTGTGGTAACTATATTCTCATGATATAATTTCGAATTATGGAGGCATAGCTCAGTCGGGAGAGCACTTGCTCGACAAGCAAGGGGTCACTGGTTCAAGTCCAGCTGTCTCCATTTTTTTATTCATGTTATATTGTTCTCAGATATTCATATATTTAATTAATGAATCATAATAGGTGTGCTCATCATGGAGAATTCAGATTTCAAACAAAGTCGAACATACCAAAATATATTATCAGCGTATGAGGATTCTTTGTTAGCGAATGCTAAATACGGTCTTTTTATGAAAAAAGCTACTCAGGAAATTCTTATAGAAATTAGTTTTATTTTTGAGACGATATCAAGAAATGAACAATTCGTAGCAGAAAGATTGCGCAGTATATTATTTGAAGGCACTCCCGAGACATCACAGAATTTAGTTGAAGCAAGTACGGAAGAATTATCGAATAGTAATCAATACAGAGAATTTTCAAAAATAGCAACGGACGAAGGATATGCTGATATTGCTTCTCTGTTTAGCGGTATTGCAAATATAAACTTAAATCATAATAACACCCTTCAGACAGTCATTGATGACATTCATAATAATCAGTTGTTCTGCAAGCCACAACAAAGATTATGGCTATGTCTGGGCTGCGGTAATATTCTTAGTGGAGAATGTGCACCTGAAGTATGTCCCATCTGCGGATATCCACAGGGTTATTATGAAGTATTCCGGTAAATTTTTATTGGGGTTGTCGCAAAATCACAATGGTTTAGCCCTTGTATTTTGCAATAGGTATACCAAGTAGTGACAGATCCCATAGAAAAGCCTCCAAATGCTCTATGCCCACGGGATGCCATCCGTAAAGCCCCCCTCCAGAGAACAAATCCAAGGCAACCGTGAAATGAGCTTATATAGATATTGGATAGGGCTTTTATCGATCCGCGATTTTCTTGACATACCTCTTTATTCATGGTACTTTATTGATAGTAAATTATAGGAAGGAAGGTGACGCCATGCTTTGTATTAATCATGATTTCAAGGAGAGAAGAAATGAAAAACAAAAAATTAAGTTTATTAAAATTAACAAAGGAATCACCAAAAGAACGCAAGGCGAGAGCTTCCAGTGGTATTCAGCATCGTGCCGCTGTTTTTGAGAACAAGAAAAAACGAGAAAAACACAAAAAAAATTATAATGAGGAAATATAGATTTCTTACTGTTACATTCATGATATTTCAAATTATTAATCTCAAAAGGCATGTGATCTTTTTACGGATCACATGCCTTTATGCTAGACAAAAACATTCAAAACCATAAATAATCAAAGGCTTGTCACTAATTTATCTCTTTTAACTCACCCGTAATCATATATATCGTTCTTTCACATATATTTGTGGAATGGTCTGCGATTCTCTCAAGATAACGTCCCAGGAACATAAGCTTTGTACCTTGCCTTGTAGCTTCCTTTTTCTCTGTAATAACACTAATAATATCATTCAAGACTGTTTCATAGAGCTGGTCAACCTCTTCATCTCTCTCCGCTGCCTTTTCTGCA
>JAGFXQ010000337.1 GCA_017861355.1 Bacillota bacterium | reverse complement strand
TAATGTAGATAATCTCACTGCCATCGCAGAAGAAAATGCTGCCGGTACCGAAGAAGCTGCCGCTTCAGTGGAAGAGGTCGGACATCTGGTAAAAGAGGTTGCTGATCATGCTGACAGTCTTAACAACATCGCGGAAGGTCTTAAGAGCAGTATTGATGTATTCAGATTATAAGTAGTTTCCTCTATACAAAAGCTTTTTAAAAAGGGCCTCTAAAGTCATAGGCATAAACTTTTCTATGACTTTAGAGGTCCTTTTTGATTACATAATTCACAAAACGTCTGCAAAGCATACTTCTTTGAAATACATAATGATATTAAGTTTTTATTTTTCTGAGGTTGTCTCACTGTATCCCCTCGTCTCATTGTACATTTCAATATAGGGGAAGAATTTTGTATCAGCGTCCAGCATATGTCCTACGATCACCTCATCAAGAAGGAAGGAGAAAAATGCACTTAGTTTAACTTCTTTCTTGATATAAGCTACTTCCAGCTGCTCCGCACGCTTTATTAGTTCGTCATGGAGCTGTTCATGATTTTTCACATAGGGGTAACCCAATGCACTAAGTATCTCCTCTTCCTCTTTAAAATGTTTGATTACATGCTGAATGATTCCATCCAGTATTTGATTGGCTTCCGCTTCGTCTATGTCGGCCAAGGTCAGATTCACAACCTCATTCGCCAAAGTTATTAAGGCCTGATGCTGTTCATCAATGATCTCACTGCCGCTATTCCACTCTTCTCTCCAGTCTAGATGCAGTGCTTTCCCCGGCTGGCATGCCAGCTTGTAGTCAGTCATAACGCGATTACGTCCACTTTGCTTCGCCTGATACATGGCTGCATCTGCCCGCTCATAAACCGACGGAAAGGATTCTCCTCTCATTCTCTCTGCCACACCAAAGCTGGCGGTATATTTTCCGACCACGGGATGTGTGTAATCTTCGATTTCTTTCCGGATCTTCTCTGCCACTGCGGTTGCTTGTTTTAGCCCAACATGCGGCATAAAGAGTAAGAATTCTTCTCCTCCGATACGAAACAGGTAATCCGCTTTACGAATATTCTGTAAGGCTAGTTCTGATGTCTGCTTCAATATAATATCTCCGACCGGATGTCCCCAGGTATCATTGACCCTCTTGAAGAAATCAATATCCATAATGAAGATTGATATCGGGAAATTATAACGATCCGCACGATCAAATTCCTCGGTCAAAATCTCATCCAGGAAGTGGCGGTTATACAAACCGGTAAGCTCATCCTTAATCGCTTGATTTCTAATGATATCCTCTTCTTCTTTTTTCTTGGTAATATCATTCAAGGTCAACAAAATAGCATCTCTATCATTATATCTTCCTTTCACCGACGAAAGCAAAGAATAGATAATATCTCCTGTCGTCCTCTTGATCGCCACCTCAAGGTCTTTCATTTTCTCCTCATCCTGCAGTTTCCGGAAGAGATCAATGTGATCCTGTGTCTCCCAGTTAATAATATCAACGAGAGAGAGCTTTTCTATATCCTCTGACTCAACCTCTAACATCCTGCGGGCATTATCATTGAGTAACAGAATATGGAGGTCTTCCATATCAAGAAGTATTAGCTCCTCATTCACGGCTTCGAATAATTTAAGTAGATTTCCACTACTCTCATAGATGCTCTCAGTCGCCTTCCGAAGCGTTCGTTCTGTCGGAATAAAGACTGCGATGATCTCAAATAATACAACGGAAAGAAGAATGATAAATAATATTAACTCTAATGCTTTAATTAAATTCTGCTTGTTCCTAGCTTCTTCATCATATTGATTCACAATCTGATCCATCGTATCAAGAAAGGCTTGTTCATTCTCCAGGATGATATCCTGCTTTTCCTTAATCAGTACTTTATTATAGTTACCATCCTCCAGCTGCTGGACTACATCCTTTGCCGCCCGAAGCATCGACTTATAATGATCCGCTACCTGTTGATAGAGCGCCTTGACTGCCGCACTATTCGTTACTGTTTCTCCTTCTGCCTTACCTTTCTGTAATTCGCTTTGATTCTCTTCCCAGACAGACAGGGAACTCTTGAGTTCTTCAAGATATCCCTGTATTGTTGTATTGTCAGTAAGGGTGTAAATCACTAACACATCCTTGGTAATCTTCTGGCTCAGCATTCTCTGTCTGCCTGCCGTATTAATTACGCTGGAAATATGATCATTGTGATAAAGCTCATAAGAGATGATTGTCTGTCGCGCAATGATTAAAATAATCAAAACAGAAACAGCCACAATATAGCGTATTATCATTTGTCTCAGTGTCTTCTTGTAGTCCGTCTTTCTATCGTTCATGATGATCCCCACCTGTTAATCATAATGTTTCGTCGAAATATGAATAATTATGATTAATTATATAGATATTATCTATACAATGCAATATAAATAATGGCCTCTGGGGTATCAAATCAAATGGCTATGTCCTAATATTTTGCTGATAATTTGGCTCCTGTTTTTCCTGCGAACACGATATATCCACCCTTCGGAAGTGTCACGGTTGTTTCCTTGTTAGTCAAGGAACTGTAGATACATTTCCAGTCCTTATCGTAAACAGAAAGAGATGCGTTTTTCCCGAGTGATACTTTCAGCTTCTTACCATCACTCTTTGTTCCAAGCTTATACCACTGGGCATACCCATCCTTCGCAATCGTTACTGTGAAGGACTTCGTAGGCACTTGTTTCACAGTGTCTTCCGATACATAGATCGCACCGGCACTCTTCAGATATTCCATTTTTGCTTTAGTATAGAAGGTAATGTCGAATAGATCTCTTCCGAACAATCCGGGAATCTGAAGTAATGTCTTTGCATGATTCTCATCGATAACTTTCGCACAGGAGAGATATCCAACCGGTTGCTCTGACAAAGAAATCTTCGTTACCGGAGCTCCAATCGCATACGATAAGGAAGTGTATTTCTCATTTAGCAACAGATATTCCTTGTCTTTTCTGTTATCCCAGGCTGCTTTTACCTTCTTCGCCAAAGGATTCTCTTCTATCTTCTGAGCCTGATAATTCGCATCCGCAATCTGGCCCAAATATGGCAAAGTACTGTAGCCCTGGACATACAAGTAAGTGTTATCATTCTGTTCTTCAAAGGATACAAAGGTGCTGCCATCCATATAGCAGAATCTGCCGTCTCCTGTATATATAAACTGCTGTTTCTGCCCTGCACCGGTATATAAGCTAAGCACTCCTTCCTCGCTGATTTCTGCAGATACCACTCCACCGTAGAAAGCATAAGAACCTGCATTTTTCATCTCACTTGCCGGCATCGCTGTCTTCACCGGAGCAGTAAAGGATTGATTTGGTTTGATCTCTGAGATCTTCCCCTTTGCGAGCAGTACCTTTAGAAGGATATCCTGTGCAAATACCTGATCGTAGGAACTGGCACCTCCGCTGGACAATACTGCCATCGATATTCCCTCTTCCGGTAATACAACCAGACTCGCGTGATATAAGGGTGTATCTCCTCCTTTTACAACTGCTTTGATTCCATATTGATTAAAGGGATAGGTATCCACACTGTCCCAGCCGAGTCCATAACTGAACAGAGCATTTGCCTCCGGATGCCACTGACCGGACTTATACTCACTTTTTGCCATTGCTCTTGCCGAGGTGTCCGATAACACCTTATCCTCGATTCCGTATCGAAAGATCTCTGCAAAACGGCACATATCCTCTGCACTGGAATAAATTCCGCCGGCACCGATCGCATTCACGTTCTCAACCGGTAAGGTCGTAGTAGAACCGGCAACATACGTCTTCGCCAGCTTCTCTCGGTCAAATTCGTCTCTTGGAGTTTGAGTGTTCTTCATATTCAAAGGCTTTGTGATGTTATTCATCACATATTCACTGAAGTCCTGACCACTCACTTTTTC
>JAGFXQ010000336.1 GCA_017861355.1 Bacillota bacterium | reverse complement strand
CATCCGGTAGCCGTATTGACGATCAACAGTACCTTCCCTTGATAATTGCTCATTGTTACATCATTCCCTTTGGAATCCTTGACAGTATATTCGTATAGACCCATATGGCACATCCTCTCGATTTGATAAATGTTTAATACAATTAGATTGTATGCTATTTAAAATGAGTTGTCAAGGGTGAATCAAATTTATTTTCATTTTGGTGGAAATAATTGCATTGCCACATAGAAAGCTATATGCAAGAAAGAAACACCCTGCGAAGTTCCTTTAGGCCATAAATATTCTGTCTATGGATAGCTTATTTATCTTATGTCTATGGATAGCTAATTTAACTTAGTCATGTTATAATGCAGATAAAGATTTGACAGATAGTGGAAATAACGGAGCATCTGGCAAAAGTGAAGTATAGTCGTTATGTGTAAGGGCTTTACGCTTCTAACGATAATAGAAAAATATTTTCAAATATGACACGAGATGTCTAATTAGTCATGTTATAATAAAATAAAATTAAGTGGGAGGTATTAACAATGAACAGATATGAAGCAGGTTTAAAATTAATCGAGGAAAGGTGCGGCAACGGAAAAGATAATCTCATCTCTTTATCAACCATTGCAATGGAACCGAATGCTGACGGAAAACCACGTCCTTATATCCGTGATGTGGACGCTTATTATGAGGACGGAGTGTTTTATATTACTACTTGGGCGGAATCAACTAAAATGCAGCAGATAGCTCAAAATAAAGAGGTTGCATTTTCAGTTTGCTCTGAATGGTTTTCCGGAAATGGAATTGGTGAAAACCTTGGATGGGTTTTAGACCCGAAAAACGCTGAGCTAAGGACGAAACTTCGTGAAGCATTTTCTGCATGGTATGACTTCGCAAATAATGAACAGAATGAAAACTGCGTTATTTTGGCAATCCGCATCACAAGGGCTACAGTAATTAAAGACCACGGTGCTGAGCGTTACTTTATGGATTTTGTGAATAAGATTGAGACGGAAGAGGGTAAGATCAGATAAATCATATAACCATATCTGAAAAGAAATATCTTTATTACATATTATCATATTAATATGCAGCACATACTTGATAAGTAGGTATGTGCTGTTTTTTTCGTCAATAAGAAAGGAACGTCACATCAATGGCGTTCCTTTTTCAATCAGTTCTTAAGTTGTTTTTCTTCTTCTTTATCCTGTACTGCATCTTTGTCCTGCAGAAGGATATGGACTTTATCTACTCTATTCTTATCGACAGAAGCAACGGTAAATACGACATGGTCATTAGTAACCGTCTCTCCCTCTTCCGGTAGGTGGTCCAGAAGATATATGATGTGGCCTGCGATGGAATCATAATCATCCGACTCAAGATCCAGTCCCAATGCTTCATTGATTTCATCCAGTTTGGTGAAGCCATCTACGATATATTCATTCTCAGATAACTCTTTGATGCTGTCTTCTTCATCATCATCATACTCATCACGGATATCGCCGACGATCTCTTCCAATAAGTCTTCTATGGTAATCAATCCAACGGTTGCTCCGTATTCATCCAGTACGATGGCGAGAGAGATGGAGTTCCGTCTCATCTCGATTAACAGCTCTGAGGTCTTCTTGTATTCATAAGTAAAGTAGGGATCTCTCATGATATCGATGATATTGAAGCTTTCCTTGTCTCCCTGATAGAAGAAGACATCCTTCAGATTGACGATACCGATTACATTATCACGAGTATCAGAATATACCGGCATTCTGGTATATTTCTCTTCGGAAAATGCATGAACTAATTCATCATAATTCAAATCAACATCAGCAAATTCCATATCGGTTCTGGGAACCATGACGTCCTTTGCCAAAGCATCACCGAAATCAACTACATTGGTTATCATTCTGCGTTCTTCGCTTTCGATTACACCCTCTTCATGGCTATAATCCAGAATATTACGAAGCTCCGTCTCAGTAATTGCTGAGGTTTTCGCTTCTCCGCTCATATGAAAAAGCTTCATAATTCCATTACAGAACTCATTCAATACAAATACAATGGGGGTCAAAAGCTTAGTTATTAAGTAAATTGGGCCTGCAATTGCAAGTGCTACCTTCTCCGGGTAAATGGTCGATATCGTCTTAGGCAGTATCGAGCCAAAGGTAAGGTAGAGAAGAATAAGTACACCAATGGATAATCCTACCCATTCGTTACCCCAGTACCGGATTGCCATGGTGGTTGCTAAGGCGGAAGCGGAAAGCTTCGTAACGTTTTTGCAGATCAAGATGGCGCTTAACATCTTTCGTGGCTCTTCAATTAATTTACTAACGGTTCTAGCACCTCTTACATCGTCGTCCTCCAGTGAATGGATGCGGAGCTTGTTTACACCGCTTAAGGCTGCTTCTGAGCAGGTAAAGAATGCGGATAGAACAAATAATACGAACAATATAATCGGTTGCGTGGCGTCACCGAGGTCCAAAATATCATCTCCTAAAATAATAAGTATAGTTCTAAAATAGTTGCTTATACAATTCCTCATATTACAGTAAGAGTTGCATAATGTCAAGTTTTTGGGTATATTTTCATTATAATTTAATAACTATGCAGATAAATATACTGACGAAAATAGAAATATTTGCATGAGTATGCAAGAATAAAGTCATATCAGAGGTGGATTATCATATTATAGGTCTTAAGAACTAAAAAAGTGCTATTACGTAGCACTTGATTCCTGTTGAGAAAATTACGAAATTGATGTATGATTGAAAACAGAGTGGTTTTGATATTCATTATTATCACTATATACTAGACCGACTGTTTATGTAACACCCTAGGAGGAAATGAATTGAGGAAGAAATCCCATATCTCACTTGCGAAGTACCTGATGAATAACATGAATGTTCAGGATCTGCACGAGCACAAGAAAGCTTTTTATATCGGTAGTATTCTACCGGACTTAAAACCTTCATTCCTGACTAAAAGACACAACATTGATGAGACTTTCGATGATTTGATGGAAGAGATTAAGAAGATTACTGTGGATTATGATATAAATAAAGGTATCAACGGCTATTACGCTAGACATCTGGGGGTGATCACCCACTATCTCTCTGACTACTGTACCTTTCCTCACAATACTATCTTTAAAGGATCTTTGACTGAGCATTGTTATTATGAGAAAGAACTAAAGTTTTCCCTAAGAGATTATGTACGAAGTGATGCAGCACAGAGAGCCCGTAACGATTTCAAGTCCTTTCGTTCCGTGGAAGAGATCAGTCATTTTATTCAGAAGACCCACCGGGAATATCTGAGAGCCATTAAGACAGTAAAAGGTGATATTCATTATATCATCGAGCTATGCTTTAAAGTAGTGGATGCGATTCTTCGATTCTTCGAGATTGCATTAGAGCACTTGGAAAGCAAATTAGTTGCAGAACATAATATGAGAGTTGAATACTCTAGAATATAAGCTTCCGGAAAATTAACTCAGGAAGATGAACATAAGGAAGATGAACATCAGGAAAATGATCATAACCCTGCAGGCAGCAATGTCTTGCAGGGTTTTTTTGAATGGCAGATATTGATATTTGGCAAATAATATACTATGATACTTTATGAATATAAAGTGACAGAGCAATGAAAATGCGACGCTCTCGATTGCCAATATAAGATAAATTGTTATCAACGGGGGGATCCGTTATGGAAAATTGCATCTATCAGGGGAAGATGATATGCACTTATGATTTGAAGGATGAGAATGGTTTATATTATGAGGATCAGGTACTGGTCTGGAAGGAAGCAGCAGCGGATCGGAGACTGCACTGCGTGGAATGTAGTGCGCCGGTCTACTTAGCAGCCGGTCCGGTCAAGGAACCTTACTTCGCTCATTATGATACACTGGAATGTGATTACGAAAGTGGACA
>JAGFXQ010000103.1 GCA_017861355.1 Bacillota bacterium | reverse complement strand
ATCATGTGTTACGTAGACAAATGTGATACCTAACTCATTCTTTAACCGGATCAGTTCGTACTGCATGTCCTGACGCAACTTCAAGTCAAGAGCGCCAAGAGGCTCATCCAGTAACAGTACCTTAGGTTCATTCACGATTAAGGCATATTTAATCTTATCCTGAATATATATCTTACTCTTTTTCTTAATCTTCAGACCGAAGGCAATGTTTTCGGAGATCGTCATATGATTAAAGAGAGCGTATTTCTGAAATACTGTGTTAAGCTGGCGTTCGTTCGGAGGAAGCTTCGTGATGTCCTTTCCTTCGAATATAACCTGTCCATGGTTCGGGGATTCAAAGCCACCGATAATACGCAGTGTCGTGGTCTTGCCGCAGCCGGAAGGTCCGAGCAGGGTAAGGAATTCATTTTCCCGAATATAGAGATTTAGATCATCCAGTACGACGGTATCACCGAAGGACTTGGTTATGTTCACAAGATCAATTAATTTGTTATTTGTCATCTGGGTTTCCTCCTATCTGCTAGAAGCTGGGCGGAGTTGATACCCATAATAGGGTAGCGCCTGTTTTCTCGGAAGCAGCAATATAATGTTGTTTATTTGCAGTAAAGTAGAAGGATTCGCCTTTCTTTACTTTGAAGGTTCTATTTCCTATATGAAGAGTGATACTACCGTTCAGAATATAACCGAATTCTTCACCCTCGTGCGGATTATCCGGGTAGGTAGAGCCTCCGATGTCCAAGGTAAGAAGGATTGGCTCCATAATATTCTTTTGTGCATTGGGAATAATCCATTTCACTTCGTTCTTCAGCTCGGCATCATACTTTTCAAAATAATCCGATTTTTTAAATACGACCTGTTCTGCTGTGGTTCCGCTGAAAAACTCCTCAAGATTAGTACCAAGACACTGTAATATATCCACCAAAGTGGCAATCGACGGGGAGGTCAGGTCTCTCTCCAGCTGAGAGATAAATCCCTTGGATAACTCCGCCCGGTCAGCCAGCTCTTCCTGTGTCAGGCTTTTTTGGATTCGTAGTTCTTTGATTTTTGATCCGATATTCATGAGGTGCTTCCTTTCAAATTCTTACTGAGAATAAACTTAAAGTTTAGTTACGCTAAACAGCAACAATATAAATTATACTAGCAAAATTTGTCTTGTCAATATCTTTCATAAAATTTGCTAGTATAAATATGAATTATTATTAGAATTGGTATTGTAGTGATAAAGGGCTATATTTGCTGAGGTCCGATGATGCTTCTATTGCTTTAAAACAAGCTAATTTTGTATAAAAATGCGATTTACTAGCTTGATTTTTTCGAACGGATTTCAGGCAATTATCTGTGATAGAAGTCTTTGATCTTGCTCAGCTGTGAGGTCATACCCACAAAAAGCTGATCTACCAGTGTAATTGCTACCATAGCTTCTACAACAACTACAGCACGGGGAACGATAATCGGATCGTGTCGGCCATGAATCTGTATCTCAAGGTTCTCCTGATCCTGATTGACCGTGTTCTGAGGACGGAAGATGGATGGGGTGGGTTTGATTGCTGCCCGCAGAATAAGATCGGAGCCGTCGCTGATACCACCAAGAATTCCTCCGGCATGATTGCTGGTCTTGGTTACTCCATTCTTCTCATCAAAGTAAAACGGATCATTATTTTCTGCTCCGGTTACGGTAGCACTATGGAATCCGTCACCGATCTCTACACCCTTGACTGCGCCAATTGACATAATCGCCTTTGCTAGCGAGGCGTCCAGCTTGTCAAATACCGGTTCTCCGATACCTGCCGGCATTCCGGTGACGAGACATTCGATGATTCCACCCGCAGAATTGTGCTCTGTCATCTGCTCTAAAAGATATGTTTCAGCCCGTTCGGAAGCTTCTAGATCCGGCATACAAAGTGCACTCCGGCTTATATTCTCCAGCTTGAGATTCGCAGGATCAATCGTGATGGGGCCGATCGACCGGGTATATGCCTTGACTTGAACACCTAACTCTTGAAGAATCGCACAGGCAATCGCACCGGCTGCTACTCTACCGATGGTCTCTCTTCCGGAGGAACGGCCACCACCACGGTAATCACGAAATCCATATTTTTGATCAAAGGTATAATCAGCATGTCCCGGTCGGTAATAGGAAGCAATCTTCGAATAATCACCGGACCTCTGGTTCTCATTATATACCGTCAATGAGATTGGAGTGCCGGTCGTTCTGCCCTCGAATACGCCGGATAAAATCACGACTTTATCCTCTTCCTTACGAGGGGTGGAATACTTGGTCTGACCCGGCTTTCTTCTATCGAGATAAGTCTGGATATATGCTTCGTCTAATAACAATCCGGCAGGGCATCCATCCACAACAACACCGATACCGTCTCCGTGGGATTCCCCCCAGGTTGCAATAGTAAATAATGTACCGTATACTGATCCTGACATAACTACCTCCATCTCAAAAAAACTTATCAACAGTATATAGGAAAGTAAATAGAGATTCAATCATTTTACGGACATTTATGCAAAATATTCATATATTGGAATGACAATATAAATCGAGGCAGTACATGAACGGAAAGTTTTATTCTTCCGGAAATCCATCCGGATTCCAATACGAGACACAAAAGAACCTTTCTCAAATGGGGAGTGATGTTCCGGTATCAAAAAATAACAGTATTGAAATGGAGGGTGATTTGATATTCGAGGACAATACTGTATATGAGGTTGATAGAGAATGCTTTGAACGCTTGAAGAGACAGAAAAAGAAAAGGTTATAATAGAATAAGGGTAGAACACAAAATAAGAAGGCCGACATACGGCCTTCTTATTTCTTCTAAATTAGAAGTTCATATCTGTGATTTACGTTTCGCTTCTAGAAGAAGCCACCACCGCCACCACAGCAGCAGCAGAGGATAAGGATGATCCAGATGATACTACCACATCCGTCGCCTCCCATACCGCCGCCAAACAAACCACTGTTGCCACCGCCGCAGCAGCATAACAAGAGAATGATAATAAGACACATACTATTATTATTACTATCGCATCCTCTGTTTTCGCCGCAACCTGTTGCTGCTAAATCACTCATTGATTGTTCCTCCAAATATTAATTACATTGTATCATATGTAAGAGTGCTTGACTGATTTCCTATTTTAAGAAATAATTATAGAAATTTTTGTAGATTTTACGACAAATATTCTCAGAACTATTGCTGATTTACACATCTTTCCTGAATGGACAGGCAAAAAAAGCCAAGATTGGAGTAAAATGTTGCCATAGCTACATATATCTATCGTGGTTATGTTATAATTTACATAGTGAACATACGCCAAACTTGTTTGAGCATATGCGAATATTTCAGGCGATCTTGCCGGATCCGGAAAGGAGATAGAATATGGAAGGAACAAAACAATATAAACTGAAAAATATAGAAGTAAGTAAGGCACTGAAGCTCGAGGAGGAAATTAATTATCAAAAGGGGCAGGTGGTAAGCAAGACTCTTGTTCAGAATAAGAGTGTCAGTATGACTTTATTTTCTTTCGATCAGGGAGAAGAAATCAGCGCACACTCTTCGGATGGAGATGCAATGGTTACGATTCTGGACGGAACCGGAAGATTTACAGTTGGTGACGAAGTATTTATCTTAAGTAAAGGTGAGACGTTGGTTATGCCGAATCAAGTCGCACATGCAGTATATGGAGAGGAGCAGTTCAAGATGCTGCTTACCGTTGTATTCTAAGAGTGGTGAACTTGTAATTACGAGGGTGTAACTCAAATATTAAACCCGAAAGAAAAGCTTGAATGATTTTGAATAAATTCTCTCATTTACATTGCATCTGCAATCCATTATAATATTGTCAAATATTAGAATGAATTGTAGGTGCTAGTGTGAAAAATATTGATTTTTCACACGGCAATTTTATGATAGAAAAACTCGATTTTTCAATCATAAAATCGCAGGTTTGCAGCAGAATGGAGAATTATATGATGTATCATACGATGGGGTTTAATCATTATATTGGATATGTATTTCCAGTTGCGGTAACAGAAGGCTTGGAAGGTCTGAAGGACAAGCGTGCAGGAGAATACTATAAAGTAATCTATATTAAGTCGGGAAGCTGCCACTTTGCTATGAATGGTAGGGAGTTTATTCTGACTGGAGCCAGCACGATCTGCATGAATGACAAGGATGAGATTACCTTCTACAAGGTGACTGAGGATGTGGTCCGAATTATGTGGTTCCAGCCACAGGTGATTAATTCTGTATTTACACTTGATCTGATGAACGATCCTGGCAGAGTGCTTTCGATGACAGAACAACAGGATCTCTATTATATGCTTCAATTTCTGCCGAACTCTGCACCCGGTCTGAAACTGTTATCTTTACATACGATTGATTCGGCACTCATTGAACATAAGCTTAATTTGCTCAAGGAGTTATTGGCAAAGCAGGATTCAAACTGCTGGCCCTGCAGAAGCAGGTCCTATGTATTCGAGATATTATTCTGCCTTGCAAGACAGGAGGAAGAAGAGGGAATGAATGAATTGTTCTCCTGCGATGCCTTCTCAAGGCTTGCGGTAGATGTAATCTACTATCTTCAATCCGGATACAGTCAAAAAATAACGATTGAGCGGTTGGCAGAGGAGTTTCATACCAATCGAACCTCATTGTTAAATGAATTCAAGAAATATACCGGTCAATCCGTGAACCAATATTTAACACAATTACGACTCACAATGGCCTCTACACTGTTGCGCGATACCGAGCTTTCCATTGATGAGATCTGCGAACGGACCGGCTTCAGTGATATCAGCTATTTCAGCAAAGTATTTAAGAAAAAACTGAATCTTACGCCCTCAGAATACCGTAAAATATATAACAAGCTAATTCAATAATTCGGGATGTATCGCCGGTAAGTTGAACACTTGGATGGTACAATCGTAATCTGTATACGATTGTAACGTATATTGGCTAAGCCCATCGAATAGGATAATACAAACGGCAATGGAGCAGATGGATGGTCAAGAAGAATAAAATCCAAATTATTGTATATTGCACGGAGTATGAAGAACGTCGTCAGACCATAGAGAAGCTGGGCCTTGTCAAATACAGACTACCGATGATAGGTGCCTGTGTCCTGGAAGTAGAGGAAGATCAGCTGGAACATATCAATGAGCTGGAAGAGGTAATAAACTATGAGCTGGATACCCATATCACGGCACAGATGAATCGGGTCGGTGATATCATCGAGAGTGGATGGGCACATGAACGAGGAATCTATGGCCGAGGCATTGGGGTGGCAGTGGTTGATACGGGGATTGCACTACATAAAGATTTTATCGAAGGCGGTAATCGGGTGGTTGGATTCGCGGATTTTATTAATCATCGAACCGAACCCTACGATGATAACGGTCATGGCACACATGTTGCAGGAATTATTGGTGGAAATGGCTTCTCTTCCAAAGGAAAATATAAAGGAGTAGCTCCAGAGTGTAATTTTATCGGAGTAAAGGTACTGGATAAAAGAGGAGATGGCAATATTTCCGATGTTCTGGCAGGGCTTCAATGGATCATAGATAACAAAAGAAGATATAATATCCGTATTGTGAACATATCCGTAGGGACAGCTTCCAAGGATAGTCTGGATGAGAACTCCCTTCTGGTTCAAGGAGTGAATGCGGTCTGGGATAATGGAATTGTGGTAGTAGTTGCGGCTGGGAATAATGGCCCCGGTCCCATGTCTATCTCAACTCCGGGCATTAGCCGTAAGGTAATCACAGTTGGTTCATCGGATGATAATGTAGCAGTCGAAGTGTTTGGGAGTGGGCGTTCCAAAGATTACTCCGGTCGAGGGCCTACCCCCTATTGTATCAAGAAGCCGGACATCGTTGCTCCCGGTTCGAACATTATATCTTGCAATATCAGCCGGTATCCACCCAGAACGAGAAATAATGAAACCAGAAGTTCCTATGCAGATTCACCGATGATGTATACGATAAAGAGTGGTACTTCTATGGCAACACCGGTGGTAACCGGCGCAATTGCTCTTTTGCTGTCAGCTCATTCGGGACTGTCAAATCGAGAGGTGAAGTTAAGATTGCGCGGTTGCGCAGTTGATCTTGGCCAGCATTGGGAGAAACAAGGCTGGGGACTCTTGAATGTACGCAAACTTTTGGAGCAGTGATAGATAGGAAAATGATATAAAATCAATAATAGAAAGCTTTTGCGCAACGATATGATCACAGATATTGTTGCACAAAGGCTTTATTTTTGTGTCAGAATGGATCACTTTTGAATGACTTCTATCGATCTTCGATGGAGTAAGTTTACTGGATTGTTGTGACCTCGTTTGCTATATTATATTGCTTTAAACCAATTATTGTAATATGCTATAGGGAATATTACTAATAATACTGTATTTATAGAGTGGGTGGTGCAATGAAGGAAAGAATTCTGGTAATCGAAGACGAGCAAAGAATTGCAGACGCGATCGTCTATGCTTTAAAAAGAGAAGGATATGTGGCAGAGGCTGTATATCATGGCGAGGAAGCAATCAGAAGGATTAAGGAGTTTCAACCGGATGCCATCGTTTTGGACGTTATGCTTCCGGGTATGGATGGTTATGAGATTCTAAAGAAGATGCCGGAAAATGAACATATCGGCATTATTATGCTTACAGCGAAGGAAGATATCGTCAATCGGATACTCGGTTTGGAGCTGGGAGCGGATGATTATATGACCAAGCCATTTGATATGAGGGAATTGCTTGCAAGAATAAAATCTCTGGTTCGACGTATGCAAAAGGCGGAGTCCAGGCAGGATAAGGCGGAGGTTAGCTTAAGTGGAATTGAGCTACAGATTAGTCATCGGACGGTTACTGCCGGAGGAGTGATGCTTGATATGACACCTAAGGAATACGATTTGTTGAAGCTGTTATTAACCTCGCCGGATAGAGCATATACCAGGGAACAGTTGCTTGATCAGGTGTGGGGCATGGATTATTATGGTGGCACCCGTACTGTTGATATTCATATCCAGCGGATACGTAAGAAGCTTGGTGAGGGATATAGTAATGTCATTCAGACCGTTCATGGGATTGGCTACAAGGCAGTAGGAGGATATAGTGAGAATCAGCATTAAGTTCAAATTTAGCATATTTCTGGCTGTATTACTGTTATTAACCATACTTATACTGAGTCTACTGGTATTAAGAGGAATCAAAGCGGATCAGATAGATCAGTATGAGAGCTACCTTGCCAGACAGGCGGAGTCTGCAAATGTCTATTTCATGCAGACTATTTTGGCTGAATCAAATAAGGCTCCACAGATTTTTCTGACTTCAAAGGGTACTGAATTCGCCGGACAATTAGAGCAGTTGACCGGCCTTTCCATGATCATTTATGATCGGAACGGAGAAGCGGTCAATAAGAAGCTTACCGCTGCAGAAAATACCCGGATACATCAAACGCTTCGCTATGCACTGGAACATAAGACAGCTTATCTTACCGAAGGGGAGGATTTGTATTATCTGGCGCCCTTAATGATAGAAGGTGAGCAGGTCGGAGTATTGCAGTTCTATTATTCATTATCAAAATATAATGAATTCTATTCTCGTATCCGTCAGATGTTAATCCTGACCGGCACTGGGATTTTTGTTCTTAGTTTTATACTGGCATATATTTATTTTACCTCCTTCGCAAATGGAATTATCAAACTGGAGCAAATGGTAGACCGGGTAAGGGAGGGACAATATGAGATCACAATACTTGGTCGTAAAGACGAGATAGGTCGGCTGAGTGCTGGGATCCATGCCATGAGCCAACAGATTATGTCTACGATGAACGGGATGGAAGAAGAACAGAAGAAGCTAAGCCTGGCAGTGGATAAATTATCTTTTCTGGATCAACAACAGAAACAATTCATCGGGAATGTGACTCATGAATTTAAGACTCCACTGACTTCTATTAAAGCTTATCTTGATCTGCTGGAGATGTACCCGGATGATGATCAGCTTAAGGAAACCTCGATTGGAATAACGAGGAGCGAGACGGAACGTCTATATGATATGGTGGATAAGGTCTTGCAGCTTTCCACTTTAGAAAAATATGATTTTGAATATCAACCTGAGAGAATTGAAATAGACCAATTTATTCTATCCATACTTCAGAGTCTGAGCGGAAAGATGAAAAAGTTCGGCATTGAGGTAAGAACACAGCTAACCAAAGCAAATATAGAAGCAGATAAGGACAGTATTCATATCATTTTCCTTAATCTCCTTGATAATGCGATCAAATACAATAAGGTGAATGGTAAAGTATTTGTCAAGAATGAGATACGCAATCACCGGGTATATATCGAGATTTCCGATACCGGAATTGGAATACCAAAGGATGCAGCGGATCGAATTTTTGAGCCGTTTTATATGGTAGATAAGAACCGATCCAGACAAAGCGGCGGTGCAGGTCTTGGTTTGTCTCTGGTACAAAGATATACCGAGAAGCAGGGAGGTTCTATTCTGTTGCTTCATTCAGATGAAGCCGGAACCACATTTGAGATCTCATTTCCGGAGGCGTAGCAGAAGAGCTAAAATGTTTACAAATCCGAAACATCTTTTTACATCTACGATACATTTGTATATTTTGCTGAGATATCTTCTTGATAAGCTATATATATCAGGGAGGTGCTTCCTGAGAAATCAATGGAACTAGGAAAATCTAGACAGAGGAAAGAAAGGCGAGGATGATTATGAAAAGGAAGAATATCATACCAGCATTACTAGCGATTACACTAATGTTCACCATGACTGCGTGCGTGAAGCAAGAAAAGAAGACAACGATCAAGGAGCCGGGCAAGACTATAACTGTTATTGACGATTCTAAGGAGGAAGAGAATAAACCCGCTATTTCGGTTGATTGGATTGAGCGATTTGATAAGGTGGATATTACAGATTGGTTGGATGAAGATACGGTAATGGTCTCAAAGGATAACGAGACACTGGATAAGATGAGCCTGTCTGAGCTATCCGGGCAGTATCCCAAAAGCTTATACCGGTTAAATCTCGTAACCAAGGAATATGAGCTGGTGAAGGAGCAAAAGGATGTTTTTCTCGGCGGAGCTTCTTTATCAAAAGATAAGAAATATCTGTTGTATTCTGAGTATTCACTTGGCGACCCGGCTTACTTCATTATGAATCTGGATACCAATGAGAGCTTTGGAATTATGGGAGAGCCAATCGGAGGAGCACAAAGTGCGGCATGGACGGATAATGATACTGTAATCGGTGCAGCCTATAGCGGCGGAGCCTACCTGGCAGACAGATCAGGGAAGATCACTTCCTTGGATGATCTGAAGGACGAAGCCTTATATCTGGTTGCAAAGGTCAAAGATCAGATCTATTACAATACACAATATGACGGATCCATTATGAAGTTAGACCTAACCACGAAAGAGAAGACCAGCCTGGATTTCGGTCAGGTAACAGGGCTTTTGCCATCCTATGATGGGAATCAGATGCTGATCATACAGACGGACAGCACCAGAAGCACCTTGCTGGTGTATGATATAGAAAGCGGAAAGAAGATTGAAATAGCAAAAGGTTCTGAGCTATACGGAGTATCCTGGTCACCGGATCAGCGCCGAATCTCTTATTGTCTGAAGGAGGATCAGAACGACGCGACGGCGAATAGTTTGTATGTATACGATATACTAACCGGAGTAGCGACCCGGGTTGCCGTCAATACATCAAGCTACAGAACCAGCTGGAGTCCTTCCGGTGAGAAGCTTGCTTTTACACAGTACGATGGTACTCAGTACAACAGCAACATTATCTATTTCAAATAACGATAGTCTATTATATACAGCGGAAAATAATAAAGGATTTGTGTCAATACCTAGACACAAATCCTTTATTATTTACTGCTTTCACTGATTGTTCATAACTCGAGGTAAACAAGTACACTGGCTACTTCATATAATTGAAAATATGGCTTTATTGCTTATTGCTTCGACGTTCCATGGATTTTACATAATTCATAAAATCAAATTGGTTGTTGTACTTGATCGCTTTCACGATAATTGCCAGAGTCTCCAGGATGTAGATTACTACGAGGAAGATGACAAAATTATCCGTGATCAGATTCCAGGTAGAAAGGGCAGAAGAGTCAAAGCTAAGATGGAAGGCAGAATTAATCTGGGCTGCAAAATCCGTATTCCATATATCGAAGCGGGTAAAGATAATAACGGTAAGGATCGTACTAATCGTATTGATAATAAAGACAAATATCGCATAAGGGATGGAATATCGTCTGTCTACCAGCTCCCAGATATTCTTGAGAAGCCCGAGTCCCATACCAATCAGGAATAAAGGCAGAACGACTCGTAAGGTATCAAGGTTGAACACAGGAATATTCACCAGTCCATGATTATAATAATAAGCACCCAGAAGCTGAGGAGAGAAGGTGAACAGCACGATGCCTAAGATAGTGAAGATAATTCCTGCAATCGGTTCACCGATCGGGATATTTGCTTCCTTTATTGGTACGGGCGGAAGCTCAGCAGCATTCCAATCGGGCACCAGATCCTT
>JAGFXQ010000102.1 GCA_017861355.1 Bacillota bacterium | reverse complement strand
CTTCCAGGGAAGTCCGCAGCGGTTCAGTTCTGCCATGAACGGATCGGGATCCATCTCTTCTACATTGTATACGCCGGGCTTCTTCCATCTGCCCTCTAAAACCATCTTCGCACCGATCATCGCCGGAACACCGGTGGTATAAGAGATCGCCTGGGAACCAACCTCACGGTAGCATTCCTCATGATCACATACATTATATACATAATAACTTACTTCCTTACCATCCTTTACACCGGTGTAGATACAACCGATGTTGGTCTTGCCCTTGGTTCTGGGACCTAAGGAAGCCGGATCCGGAAGTACAGCCTTCAGAAATTGCAACGGGATAATCTGCTGACCTTCGAAATTAATCGGTTCAATCGAGGTCATTCCAACATTTTCAAGTACTCTCAAATGTGTAATATATCTCTCAGAAAATGTCATAAAGAAACGGATCTTCTTAATACCGGGCATATTAATCGCCAGAGATTCCATCTCCTCGTGATGCAATAAATACATATCCTTTGGTCCGATCTCCGGAAAATTATATACTCTCTTAATCTCGAGTGGTTCTGTCTCATGGAAACTGCCGTTCTCGAAGTAGCTGCCGTTTGCTGTAATCTCACGAATATTAATCTCAGGATTAAAATTAGTCGCAAAGGGATAACCATGATCTCCGGCATTCGCATCAAGAATATCAAGGGTATGAATCTCATCAAAATAATGCTTCAGAGCATAAGCGGAAAACACCTGTGTTACTCCGGGGTCGAAGCCACAGCCGAGAATTGCGGTGATTCCGGCTTTTTCAAAGCGCTCTTTATAAGCCCATTGCCATTTGTATTCAAATTTAGGAATATCCTTCGGCTCATAATTTGCCGTATCCAGATAATCTACCTTTGTTGCAAGACATGCATCCATAATGGTTAAATCCTGATAAGGGAGTGCAACATTAATTACAATGTCAGGATGGAACTCATTAATCAGAGCAATTACCTCCTCGGTATTGTCTGCATCCACCTGTGCGGTCGATACCTTTGTCTTATAACCCTTTGCCTCTACTTGTGCTTTGTAGGCATCGCATTTGGATTTGGTTCTGCTGGCAATGCAGATCTCCTCAAATACATCGGAATTCTGGCAGCATTTATGAATTACTACACCGGCAACTCCACCGGCACCAATAATAAGCGCTTTGCTCATGGCAATATCTCCTTTATAAATAATATAGATAGATCATTATTGTACCTGTAACATGCATATACCTAATTTTTTAGCTATGCATGTCATTATATCATTACAACTGAAGCAATAATTCTCTCAAAAGCTTGCAGGCAAGCGCTGTCGAGGCGCCGCTCTGGTCATAAACCGGGGATAATTCATTCATATCCATGGCTACTATATTTAACTTGAATACCTTATTCAATGCATGGGTAAGCTCGGTGAAAGTTACTCCACCTGCTTCCGGTGTACCGGTTCCGGGAAATACGGATGGGTCCAACACATCCAGATCAATCGTAAGATAGACCGGTTTACCCTGCAGTAATTCTACTACCTGATCCAGTCGGTCCAGATTGAACTTCTGGGTAAATACATGATCTTTCGCCCAGAGGAATTCCTCCCGATCACCGCTTCTAATTCCAAATTGATAGATGCGATCATCTCCAACCAGTTCATGACATCGTCTCATCACACTGGCATGGGACAGCTTCTCGCCAAGATAATCATCTCTTAGGTCCGCATGAGCATCAAAGTGTATGATATGAAGGTCAGGATAATGCTTTGTTACCGCTCTGACACTCCCCAAAGTCACCAGATGTTCGCCGCCGATCATCAGTGGCTTCTTATGATCCTTCAGAATATTATCCGTCATCTCTTCAATGGCAGATAGTACTCGCTCAGTATTACCAAATCCGAATTCCAGATCACCGGCATCGAAAATCTGACGATCCAGCAAATCCAAATCCAGATATGGGCTATAAGTCTCAATTCCATAGCTTTCATTGCGAATTGCCGAACTGGCAAAACGAGTTCCCGGTCGGTATGAGGTTGTCCCATCAAAGGGAGCTCCGAATAACACAATGTCACTATCCTCGTATTCATGATCGCAGGCGATAAAGGTATGGATATTTCTATACATATTCATTCAACTGCTCCTTTACATAATTGGGAAGTGCAAAGCAACCAACATGCAGCTTCGTATTATAATATTTGGTTTTGATACCGAGTGCATTCCAAGCTGCTTCATCCAGATCCCGAATTGGATCATAATGCTTGCTGGCATAGCCAAAAAGCCAATGTCCGCTTGGGTAGGTAGGAATATGCGCCTGATAAACTAAAGCAATCGGGAAGGTCTCCTTGATTCTCTGATGAGCTCTTTTCATTGCATCGACGTAGGAAGCATAGTAAGTACTCTCATGTTGATTCACCAGAATACCTTGATCCGTAAGAGCATTATAGCAATTGCCGTAAAACTCTTTGGTGAATAAGCCTTCCCCCGGTCCAAATGGATCCGTAGAATCAACCAAAATCAAATCATATTCATTTACCTGACGGCGAACGAATTTCAGACCATCCTCATAATAGATATGAACCCTGGGATCATCCAGCTTACATGCCGTCTGTTGCAGATACTCTCTGCAGGCTTCCACAACCATTTCATCGATCTCTACCATATCGATGCATTCAATCCCGGGATATCTGGTCAGTTCTCGAATCGTACCGCCATCTCCGGCTCCGATCACAAGTACTCTTTTAATGTTTAAATTTGATGCCATCGGTACATGGACAATCATATCATGATAGATAAATTCATCCTTTTCTGTGACCATAAGACAGCCATCCAAAGTAAGTGCACGACCGAATTCCTCAGTATCAAGGATTGCTATATGCTGAAAATTGCTTGTTTTACTATATAGCTGTTCTTTTACCTTTAAGGATAATCTTACATACTCTGAATGATGTTCGGAATACCATAACTCCATATGCAAACACCTGCCTTTCTCTATATATGATAAAGTGTCGGTGTCAAAAATGCTACGCATTTTTTCCCGATAAAATATATTTTAATCACAAGCAAACTTGCATTAAAATATATTTTATCAGGAAAGCACCTTTGGTGCTTTTGACACCTTTGTTACTATGATATCTATTGGACTTTGACACCATTCTGCATTTAGCTCCCAAGGTGTTTTGACTCCATAACTCTTTACCAAATTAAAAGTCAACAATATTGATATGCTCAACCTTCATATCCTGAGGTCCGGTCAGCGAACTGCCCTTCTCCTTCGCATAGATAATATAATCAATAATATCCTTCGTGATACGTTCCCCTGGAGCTAAGATTGGAATACCAGGAGGATAGCACATAACAAATTCTCCTGCAATATGTCCTATTCCGTCTTTTAACAGAACGGATTTCTTATCACTATAGAATGCTTTCTGAGGTGTTAACGCAACATCAGGATCGATATATTCATGATTCAACATACCAACTTTATCTTTACTATAGATGCGCTTAATCTCGGATAAGGCTGACACCAGCCGTTCGATCTCGAAGGCACGGTCTCCGGCGGTAATTACTGCGAGAATATTGCCGATATCACCGAATTCGATCTGAATATCATATTCATCTCGAAGTAGGTCATATACCTCAACCCCGGCAAGACCAATCTCTCCCGTATGAACCGAGAGCTTCGTACGATCGAAATCATAGACGGTATCACCATTGATCAGCTCTTTGGAGAAAGCGTAATAGCCTCCGGTTTTATTAATCTCATTTCTGGCATACTCTGCAAGTTCGAGTGTCTTAGCGACAATTTCCTTCCCGTTCAACACCATATTCTTTCTGGCTAAGTCCAGGGAAGACATGAGCAGATAGGAACCACTGGTCGTCTGGGTCAGGTTGATGATTTGTCTGACATACCCCGGGTCAATATCATTTTTACAAATAAGAAAAGAGCTCTGTGTTAAAGAGCCTCCGGTTTTATGCATACTTACTGCAGACATATCAGCACCGGCAGCCATGGCACTCATTGGAAGTCCTTCTCCAAAATAAAAATGTGCTCCATGGGCTTCATCTACTAATACCTTGATATTATAGGCGTGGGCAAGAGTAACAAGCTCCTTCAAATTAGAACAAATTCCGTAATAAGTCGGATTGTTCACGAGGATTGCTTTTGCCTTGGGATGTTCAATGATTGCCTTTTTGATATCCTCTACGGACATTCCAAGCGGAATTCCTAACTGATGATTTACACCCGGATTCACATAGACCGGGATGGCACCGCATACAACAAGCGCATTGATGGAACTACGATGAACATTGCGGGGCATGATAATCTCATCTCCTGCCTTGCAGGTAGACATAATCATTGCCTGTACCGCAGCTGTTGTCCCGTTAACCATAAAAAAAGCTGCATCTGCACCAAACGCCTCAGCGGCCAGTTCCTCAGCAGCTTTAATAACCGATACCGGATGAATCAAATTGTCGAGTGGCTTCATGGAATTTACGTCCACCTTCAAGCAATCGATTCCTAGAAATTCGGTAAGCTCAGGGGTGCCTCTTCCGCCTTTATGTCCCGGCACATCAAAAGGTACAACACGGTTTTTTTTATGCTTTAATAACGCTTCGTGAATGGGTGAATTATGTTGTGTATAATTCATGTTCTCCTCCACCTATTCTGTTCTAATAGATATTCATACCACTGAAGATTTCAATCATTTCTTTACGAAGGCTGTTTGTAATATCTAGTCTCTGCTTTGGAGGCAGTTCATAAACATCCTTATTAAAGAGATAATTCTGTAATTCGATCTCTTTGATTAGCATCTTGGTATGGAATATATTGGACTGATATACATTGACATCAATCGCATCGTATTTGGTTAAGGTCTGATCATCAATATAGTCCTGAATGGAGGTTATATCATGGTCAATAAAATACTTCATTCCGTGAAGGTCTCTGGTGAAACCACGGACACGGTAGTCTATAGTAATAATATCGGAATCAAAGCTTCCGATCAAATAATCTAATGCGTTCAGAGGTGATATCTCACCGCAGGTTGATACATCGATATCTACACGAAAAGTGGAAATCGAATTATCCGGATGATGCTCCGGAAAGGTATGAACAGTAACGTGGCTCTTATCAAGATGGGCATGTACCGAATCTCGATTTGTTAAGAAACCGCTTCCTTGATTACAGGATTCATCAATATGTTCCGAGGATACCGTACCCTCAGCAATTAAAATATTAACCGATGCTCCCTGCGGATCATAATCCTGTTTTGAAATATTCAGAATATGAGCGCCTATCAGCTCAGTAACGTCAACTAAAATTTTAGTTAAACGTTCGGAATTGTATTGTTCATCGATATAAGCGATATAGTCTTTTTGTTCCCTCTCACCTTTTGCATAGCATACATCATAAATGTTGAAGCTAAGTGTTTTTGTGAGGTTGTTAAAGCCGTATAACGTAAGCTTTTTATCCAACCCTAACATCACAACCTTTCTTTCATAGTATCTTACAGCAAACACTAAAATATTTCATCCTGAGTAGGGAATTATAAAACTTAATCAAAGGTTCTCACTCGGCATGAACAATGTAAATAATTGTATTGCAAAAACGTTCAGTAAATAATAATTAACAGCATGGACTATTATACAAAAATGTATCCAGATATGCAAGCATTATTTTTACTATTTCTAAACATGAAGTTTAGTATTACTGTTCTTTCGCGAATAAACGGATTAACAATGAAAAAAAGTGTAAGCATCAAGCTTGCTTGCAGGCTTGTACCTTTTTTCATTGTTAAGTGTAACGCGACGAAATAGGATATCTGCTGTACTTTGCAGATATCCTATGAGTTGTAATCCGTTTATTCGCGAAAAAACTATATATCCAATGTCATCTGTGCTTCCTCTTCTGCTTCCAGCTTAAAGTCTTCCAGCTTCTCCGGATTCATAACCGGAAGAGCCTCCAGAGATTGCAGCCCAAAGCTTCTTAGGAATTCTTCCGTGGTACCGAATAAGATCGGTCTGCCCGGAGCATCCATTCTTCCCATCTCACAGATCAAATTATATTCAATCAGTTTATTTACGGCATGATCCGATTTTACTCCACGGATTGATTCAATCTGAAGCTTCGTGATCGGCTGCTTATAAGCAATGATAGATAAGGTCTCCAGCAATACTTCGGTTAAAACATGCTTTTTTGGTACATGGGTTATCTTTATGATCGTCTCATACATCTCCGGTTTTGTACACATCTGAAAAGCCCCGTCCAGTTCAATGATATGTATTCCACGGTCTTCACTTGCATACTGATCCATCATATTCCTTACGATCTTGCGTATCGTCTCAACATCATGGTCTAAGGCACCTGCGATGCGATCCACCTCAACTGCTTCCCCTATCGTAAATAAAATCGCTTCAATCTGTGCTTCAATTACTTTCAGCTCCATTAAAAGCCTACCTCCTCCATGGTGATGATATCTGTCGCAAGATATGTAATGAGGATATCATCAAATAGACATTCTTGCTCGATTTCGATTCTTCCGATCTTGATCAGCTCTAGGATACCAAGGAAGGTTACGATAATCTCCATTCTGGTACTTTGAGCTTCCATCAGATTACGGAAGGAAAACTTTCTATGTAATAATCCAAAATTCTGTATCTGAACAAACTTCTCGGAGAGATTAATCTCCTCCCTTTCAATCTTACCAAATTTACTTCGGATGGGATCGATCTTATCTACCTGTTTCTTCACAATCGACTTGAAGATATCATGAAGTCTTGATAAGGTCAGATCGCTTAACAGCTCGTCCACGTTAATATCTTCCTTATAATCTGCAATCTCCTGCGGAATGGAAGGTGATTTGAATAGTACTCGAGAAGCATCCATTTCCCGATCCTTAAGTTCCTCTGAGATGTATTTGTACATCTTGTATTCCAATAAACGAGCTACTAACTCCTGTCTGGGATCGACCGCTTCCTCATCTTCATTTTCATCCACCGGTAACAGCATCTTTGACTTGATATTAATTAAAGTTGCAGCCATCACCAAAAATTCACTCATAACCTCCAGATTCTTAGTATCCATTTGTTTGATGTATTCTAAGTATTGCTCTGTGATAACAACGATTGGAATGTCGTAGATATTTACTTTATTTTTATCGATCAGATGAAGCAACAAGTCCAAGGGACCTTCAAATGCCTCTAATTTAACCGGAATACTCATATAATTGTTTCCTTTCGCCTGATTTTACAGGAGCAATCTCATTGATTTGATTCGGAAGCTGATTTCTCATATTGCAGCTTCATATAGATGATCTCCGGAATATTGAATATCCTCGGCATAATCGAATGGGAACCAAGTCCTCTGGATACCACGAGGTATTTCTCATTATGATTATGCTTTCCCATATCATACTTTGGGAAGAATTTCGCCTGCGGTGAAAGTACACCTCCGATTCCCGGAAGACGCATCATACCTCCGTGTAAATGTCCGGAAAGCGTTAAATCTGCGCCCCATTCGGCATAGGCTTTAAAATACATCGGGTTATGTGCAATCAATAATTGAAAATAATCCTTCGAGCTTTCCCCTAGTAAGGAATCTAAATGACTTTTCTTCAGCTCCTTGGTGGCATTAAATTCAAAATATTCATGCTCCAGGGTGACTCCGGTTATTTTAAGCTTACAAGAAGGAAGCGAAATCATTGCGCTTTGATTATCCAAGAATTCAACCTTCTGTTTCCTTAATCTGTCCTTATATTCTACCCATGTAGAATAATACTTTTTGTCTTCTTGTGTCCATTCCGAGGAAGCTTCCCGGCCGATTCGTTCCAGGCGGTGTTCATGGTTACCATAAGCATAATAAATCTTATATTTTTTTGCAAGTTGTTCAATCAAAGTAAAGGTACTGCCTGGATAGCAAATATCTTTCTTATTTATCATATCACCTGCAATAATGATAAAGTCAGGTGAAAGGTTATCAATTTTTCTGATTAGTCGATTGTTATTTCTTCCAAACGTACGGTTATGTAAATCTGCCAATAATACAAAGTCAATCTCTCCTGTCTGTGTAGGAAGCTTACTTGAACTCATGGTATGCTTTGTAATCATAAGTAGCTTCTGCTCGATTATAATCCAAAGAATTATGATTAATATAACCCCGTAAAGGATTGTATCTTTTTGCATGCCATACCCCTTTCAATGCAATATATAGGATAGAAATTGAACTACAAGACAATATCTCGCACCTATTATACTATACTAGTTCGGGTTTCAAGTGTCAAGAAGCTACATAGGAAAACAGAGATTATCAAGGCACTGACAATCTCTGTTTCTTATTCATGACATTTAAAACGATTTATCGCTTCATCTTGTCTTATACAGATATATTTATTATTCTCACGTTAACGAGACATGGCTGTTTTTCTTCAGATAATACCTGATAATATAATAATGAATTTCCTATGGAATTCATTATTATATTATCCAAGAATTCAGCATGCTGAATTCTTTATTCACATTAGTTCCCTACAAAATAATTCTTTAAAACCTTAACAAAGCAATCCTTTAATCCGGCCTTTTCAACCGCTTCCGCTGTAATAATGTCAACCGTTCCAATCTTATCATTGCCGTAATAATAGATGATTTCTCCGATTTTCGCATCGGAAGCTAACGGAGCATCTACTTTTTCACTCATGATAACTTCTTTACGGATTTCTCCTGAACTTTTCCCTTTGGAGCATAGATAGGAAAAATCCTGTACCGCTTTACCGGAAACCTGATCTATTACACCACGGCTTACCTTAACCGGTGCCAGCTCCATGGTATCAGTATCATCCGTATAGATACTATAATTTGCATAGCCGTAATTCAACAGCTTAGAAGCCTCCATGAATCTTGTTTTTGTATCCGGTGCTCCCATGATTACTGCAATCAGGTCCATGTTTTCTTTCTTTGCTGTAGCAGAGAGACAATATTTTGCAAGACTTGTGGATCCGGTCTTAAGTCCTGTGATACCATCATAAAAACGAACCATCTTATTGGTATTGGTAAGTCCGAATTCACTGGTCCCTTTTCGTGTAGTATGAGTAATCGTATCCATCCATACAGTAGAATAGTTGCTGATTTGCGGGTGCTTTGTGATAAGCTCTCTTGACATCAAAGCAACATCATAAGCAGAGGAATAATGATTGTCGGTATCCAGTCCGCAGCAATTAACAAAATTCGTATTATTCATGCCAAGTTCCTTTGCTCTGGCATTCATTCTCATTACAAATTCCTCTTCAGATCCGGCCAGCTTCTCTGCCATTGCTACAGAAGCATCGTTTGCACTAGCGATACTGATGCATTTGAGCATCGTATCTACTGTCTGGACCTCGAAGGGTTCCAGATAAACCTGGGAACCACCCATAGAGGCTGCATGCTCGGATACCGTAACCTCATCCGTCAACGATATCTGACCCGCATCCAAAGCTTCAAATATTAATAATAAGGTCATAATCTTTGTGATACTGGCTGGTTTAACACGTTCATCCTTGTTCTTATCGTAGATTATCGTTCCTGTGGAACCTTCGATCAATACTGCTGAAGGTGATTCTATGTTCAGCTGGGCAGACACCTGTGCTGAGACCATAACAGCATCCCCTTCTTTCTTTGGCGTGGTAAACTTCATCTGCGCATTCGCATAGCTTGAACAGAATAAAATAAGTAGCATGGAGCTTAAGAGGATTACTGCGTTGATTTTCTTCATAATTTCTCCAAAAAAAGTATTATTACTATTTTAATCCATGCTCTTCCATTTTAGACCAATCCTATGATAAATTGTCTCATTTTTAATTATTTCACTAAGACTCTGCATTCAAAGGAGATTCCCTTTACATTTGCGTATATCGTGGCTCTCCCCTTATTTTTCCCTGTGATCCGGCCAAACATATTAACACTCGCGACCTTTGGATTCGAGCTCTTCCACTTGACAAAGGCATTCGAGCCATAGATATGGAGTCGGGTTGCTTTTCCTTTCCTAATTGTTACTGACTTCTTGCTGATATCAAGGACATGGACTCTGCATTTTAGAATCCGATCATCCACTTTTGCAAGGATAAAAGCCTGACCGGTCTGATAGCCAAAAATTCTTCCATTAAAATTAACTCCTGCAACTCGAAAGTTCGTCGACGTAAAAGAAACTCTTTTATTTAAAGCAACTACATACACATGAGACTCCTCACCCTTCTTCAGATATAAATCAGTGCGGTTCAAATGCATGGTGAGAAGCGTACGTCTATGAAGTAAATTGTTCGTTCGAAAAAAAAGAGAGGAATTCATATAAAGAAAATTACCGATGATAAATATAGAAATACATATTATAATTCCCTTGATCAATTGTCGGAAGAAATATTGTTGTTTTGATTCATTACAACGTCTCATATCAATCTCCATTTGCCGAAGCATCGCTAATCTG
>JAGFXQ010000101.1 GCA_017861355.1 Bacillota bacterium | reverse complement strand
CCGGTGGGAACTGACATCAAAGAGATCATGCAGCTTGAGGATACGATCTTTGAAGTAGATAATAAATCTCTAACAAACCGTCCGGATCTGTGGGGACATTATGGAGTTGCCAGAGAGATCTCGGTATTGACCAAGAGACCGTTAAAGCCTCTGGAGGTGAAGGATACATCCATCTATAACAGCCTGAAAGCGATTGATGTGAAGGTAGAGAATATTGATAAATGCTATCGCTATAGCTGTCTCTCCATCGGTAATATTACAAAGAAGAAATCCCCCATTAATATGAGAATTCGTCTCAGCTACTGCGGAATGAGACCAATTAATCTGCTTGCCGATCTGACCAATTACCTGATGATGGAGCTGGGTCAGCCGATGCATGCATTTGATCACAAGAAGGTATCAACCATACGTGTTAAGACATATCCGGAGCTGGTTGATTTTACTACTCTGGACAGTGTGGAACGTAAAGTGGATAACGATACTCTTCTGATCTGTGATGAGAAGGAGCCGGTAGCAATTGCAGGTATCATGGGCGGTGAATTATCGGAGATTACGGACGATACCGATTCTGTTCTTCTTGAATCTGCGAATTTTGACGGAGTCAGTGTTCGTAAATCAGCAACCAGACTAGGGCTTCGTACCGATGCCAGTTCAAGATATGAGAAGACACTTGATCCGGAATTAACGATTCCTGCAATCGAACGCTTCGTGAAACTGCTTACGGATATTGATCCTGGTGTAGAAGTTACTTCTTCATTAACGGATTGCTATGTGAAGAAATACGATACAATCAGCATTGATTTTGATAAGGCTTATGTAGATAAATATACCGGTATTGACATCTCTTCCGACCGAATTGAGGAGACCTTAACAGCACTTGGTTTTGCTGTAACTCGTAACAATGACAGTTTTCATCTGGTAGTTCCCTCATGGAGAGCAACCAAAGATGTAACCATGAATGCAGATATTATCGAAGAAATCACCCGAATCTACGGTTATGATAACTTTGATATCAGTCCGGCTAAGAGTTACTCGGTACCGGTTCGCCATAGTGTGGAGAGAAGTGACGAATATCGGATGAAGGAGTTGTTAACCGAGCGTTATGCAATGAATGAGGTTCACAGCTATATCTGGTATGATAATAAGACGAATAAGGAGCTGGGCATCCAGACTGAGCCCAATCTTCGTGTAGTGAATTCACTTGCATCCGAAAATGATACGATCCGCTCTACTATGATACCCAGCTTATTAAGCTTTGTAGCGAAGAATGTTGACAGCTTCCCGGAGATGGGAATGTATGAGATCGGACGTGTTGCAGAAGGTCTGAAAGAAGACGGACTGGCAAATGAACGTAAGAAGCTTGCTTTTGTCGTAGCTAGCAAGAAATTGAGCGAGAAAGAGATTTATTTCAAATGTAAGGAGATTATCGAGCAGCTGGTTCAGGCAATCAAGAATCTCAGCCCATCCTTTGCTGCAAAAGAGGTACTTGCAAAATATAATTATGTTCATCCGATCAATAGCGCAAGTGTTTTGGTAAACAAGCAGGAAATTGGTTTCTTCTCTGTGCTTGACCTGAGAGTAAAGAATAAGATTGATAAGAAGCTGAATGTTGCATTTGCTGAGATTGATCTTGAGAATCTGGGGAAAGTGGCAGCAGAGAATCTCCGTTATACTGAGATCTCCAAATATCCCGGTGTTACCATTGACTTAAGTATTCTTGCGGACAAAGGCATACGTTACGAGAATATTGTCAGCTACATCAAGGAATACAAATGTGAATACCTTCAAGGTATCCGTCTTGTAGATATCTTTGAGGATGCAAAGCTTCTGGCAGACAAGAAGAGCGTAACCATACGTCTGGAATTCGGCTCTATGGAAAGAACCTTAGAAGGAACTGAGATTCAGAACATGGTAGATGAGATCCTGGCATTGCTCGCAAAGAATGGTCTGGAAATCAGAAAATAGAAGTAAATAAAGGATAGTTATCCCAAACGGATGCTGCAAAGCAAGTAATCTAAGTCCTGAGTCCGGTATCGAATGACCCAAGGAACAAAGATGAAAGCAAGGTGGCATCCGTTTTTTTGACAAACTATGGAATAAGAAAGGATGTCCCTGTATAAGCATTTTCTATAGAGATAAGTGTGGAAGTGAATCACTCTCACACGGAAAGTATAATTGCTTTCACAGTGAAAGAAAAATTGCTTTCACATTGAAAGAAAATACACTTTCATTTAGATAGAAGTCCAAC
Organism: Bacillota bacterium; assembly: GCA_017861355.1. GTDB lineage: Bacteria > Bacillota > Clostridia > Lachnospirales > Lachnospiraceae > Mobilitalea. The sequence goes on along the minus strand of JAGFXQ010000101.1, from coordinate 8,198 downwards.
ATGAATTCCATTGGAATTTAATATTGAATATCTTTCAGGTATTGTCTGAGATGGCACAGAGAGCCATCCTATACCTAATCGATGACTAGAGTAATCAATTGTTTCATGGAGGTGCGGATGAGTATACAGCATATGGGAACAGTACCGATAGAGACATTAAGACTCAATTTACGACGGTTTGAGGAGAAAGATGCGAAGGATATGTATCAGAACTGGGCAGGAGATCCACTGGTGTGCAAGTATTTATCCTGGGGGCCGCATCCGAATGAAGAGGTATCCAGAAAGAGAATTATTGGTTGGGTTAGTAATTATATTCGTTATAATTCGTATGTATGGGCATTGGAGTTGAAGAGGAATCATAATGCAATCGGATCTATTAGTGTGGAGATTGAGGATGACCGGTATGAGACGTGCGAGGTTGGATATTGCCTAGGTAGAGAATATTGGAGTCAAGGGCTGATGACGGAAGCATTGACGGCAGTGATGCATTACCTATTCTATGAGGTTGGCTATGAGAGCATTCGGGCAAAGCACGATGTTCTGAACATTGCCTCAGGTAAGGTGATGCAGAAAGCAGGAATGCAATACACTAATACAGAAGAGAGGGTTGGGGTTCGAAGAGACGGAACCTATTATGATTGTGATGTCTATGTGCGGCATAAGAAGGATGATTAGGACAGAATTGTCCGGATACAAGGATTAATATGCGGGGCTGTTGTAAAAAAATATAAGATCATGAATAGTACAACAGCTTCCGCTCTTTGCTTGATATTCAGCGTGTGGCACGCTAGCTTTATCGGACAGGGTTATGATTTCCTTCATTGCATTAATGATATTATGAAGTTATGATTATATCTTGCTTTTGAATAGAAAGAAGTGATACGATAGAATCAAATAGTGCTGGGAAGAATTATACTTGGCATTCCAGCGATTAATTTGACTAATAAATGATCCATAACATAGTTTACATCGAGAGGTTATTATGAAGAGAATTGTATTGTTTACCGGTGGAGTCGAGACGCTGGATTTCTTCTCGCTACAGTTGGGACAGGCCCTGGAACAGATCGGACATGAGGTAATGATCTTTGATTTACTGAACGAAGAGCAGAGTTATTATGATCTAATTTCTTTCAGTATTACAGATCAGACTGTTATGATCTGTTTTAATTTTACGGGTATCTGTGGTGAGGAGATCTTCCAGGATGAAGAGGGTAATCTGTTCTGGGACATACATCGGATCCCATGTTATAACATCATTGTAGATCATCCCTTTTACTATCATGAGCATCTTCGCAGGAGACCAAGGTACTACCATCAGTTCTGCATCGACCGGGATCATGTCAGTTATATGCAGCGTTACTTTCCGGAGATCCGCCTAGAAGGATTTCTACCATCTGCTGGCACGATACTGGAGTCTAATGGATGCTATCTTCCTCTGAAGGAGCGTAAGATGGATATCATCTTCGCAGGTAATTATTCACCGCCGGAGACCTTCGATAAACATATTACAAGGATTGATGAGGAGTATACTTACTTTTATCGCTCCATAATAGATGCCTTAATCACTGATCCATGTATGACAATGGAGAGCACCTTTGAACATTTTCTTACAAAGGAGATGGGGGAGCTTACGGTGGAAGAATTAAAGCTTTGTATGGAGAATATGATCTTCATTGACCTCTATGTCCGCTTTTATTTCCGGGGACAGGTGATCCGAACCTTAGTAGATGCCGGATTCCAGGTCCATGTCTTTGGCAAGGGCTGGCAACAATTAAAATGTCTTCATCCGGAAAACCTTTTTGTCGGTGGTTCCATGGATTCCTTCGGCTGTCTTCAGCAAATCAGTCAGGCAAAGATATCACTGAATGTGATGCCTTGGTTTAAGGACGGTGCACATGATCGAATCTTCAATTCCATGTTGAATGGCGCGTTATGTCTCAGTGATGAAAGTCGCTATCTTCGGGAAGAATTAAGAGATGGTGTAGAACTGCAATTCTTTTCCTTAACCGAGCTTGAGAAGCTGCCGGAGCTGGTAGCATCCTTACTTAATCATCCGGACAAGATGGAGGACATCATCGAAGCCGGTTATCGGAAGGCGGCAGAAGGGCATACCTGGGCGCATCGAGCCAAAGTATTGTCACAGCGGATCGAACAACAGGAACCAACTTTGATAATATAGATTTAATCTAATCGATATGATTAATTTTTACTGTATAAGAATAGTAGAAAATAATGTATAATTAATCTTAGGACAATCTATATGATATATTTGTGTTGTTAAGGTATAAACGTTAGGTAATCACTTTGATGATTTTACAATGAATGAAAGCCGTTATAACGCTTTACATTAATAGATGAATAGGAGGAGTAAGAAGATGTTAAAGGAGTTCAAGAAATTTGCATTACGTGGTAATATGATTGACTTGGCAGTCGGTATAATTATTGGTGGAGCATTCAGCGCTATCGTCAGCTCTCTGGTAAATGATATTGTCATGCCTATTCTTAGTCTATTGACGAAGAACATTGACTTCACCAATCTGTTTCTTGCCTTGGACGGTAAGCATTATGCAACGATAGAGCTTGCCAAAGAAGCTGGAGTTGCTACAGTAAACTATGGTACATTTATATCCGGAGTTCTGAATTTCATCATTATGGCATTTGTCGTATTTTTGATGGTTCGATGGATTAATAAGATGAAGAAACCGGAACCTGTTGCAGCACCTACGACGAAGCAGTGTCCTCATTGCTTTACGGAGATTAATATGAAAGCAACCAAGTGTCCTAACTGTACCGCAGATCTTTCGGATCAAATATAAGATAATGCATTTCAAAGAACGTTATCACCATTGAAAATGGCGAAAAACCCATATACTATTCTATATTAGTATATGGGTTATCTTTTTGCTTTTTATAATAATGCCCATGAATGAGCTATGAAAAATGATACCTGAGGGTGGCTTTTGATAAGGGAAGAGAGGAATAACAGAATGAGAAATACATTAGTAGGATATCAGACGGGAGTCAATCTGGGAGGCTGGTTATCACAATTCAAAGAAGCAAAAAAGAAGCATTTTGATAGCTTCATCACGGAACAGGATATTAAGCAGATTGCATCCTGGGGGATGGACCATGTGAGACTGCCGATTGACTATACGGTAATAGAGGATGATGTTCTAGCGTTCCAATATAAAGAGGAGGGCTTTGCCTATATAGATCAATGCATCCATTGGTGTGAAGAGAATAATCTGAACATCATTCTGGACCTTCACCGTACCCCCGGCTATGCTTTCCATTCCTTGAAGGAAAATAGATTGTTCGAGGACGAGAGTCTACAGGAACGTTTCCTTTCAATCTGGAGAACCTTTGCTAAGAGATATCGGAATGCCGGAAGGAATGTTGTATTCGAATTATTGAATGAGATCGTCGAGCCGAATTCAGATCGGTGGAATAAGTTGAGTAAAAGAGCAATAGCTGCAATTCGCGAGATTGATCCGGATAGAGTAATCATCGTAGGAGGCAATCATTATAATAGTGTTACTACACTGTCAGAACTGGACCGCATTGAGGATGAAAATGTGGTGTATACCTTTCATTTCTATGAGCCGCATATTTTTACCCATCAGAAAGCCGGCTGGGAGCCACCGATGAAGGAATTGAAATTTGTGGTCCCTTATCCGTCCGGAACCGAGGATTTTAATAAATATCAGAGACAATCCGAGAGCTTTCGTAAGAACCTTGCCTTTGAGGAGAAGATCGGAAAGGATTATATCCGCCGATATTTGCAGCCTGCCTTGGATTTTATTAAGGAACGCAATGTACCCTTGTACTGCGGGGAGTATGGAGTAATCGATCATGCACCGATGGACAGCAATCTTCGCTGGCATGAAGATCTCTGTGATATTCTGATTGAATTCGGAATCGGTAGGGCAGTCTGGACTTATAAGCTGATGAGTTTTCCGATGGTGGACAGTGCTTCTGAGGTTCGGGATGAAAGATTAATTAAGATTATAAGTAAGAAGTAGTCGGAATTTATAATTGCAAGTGAGATGATCAAGCTTGATCAAAGAATAATTAAACTCCTCTTAAGGATGTTGAAGCGTGTCAATGCTTCCTTAGGAGGAGTTGATTTTATGCAGATTGATTATTTTACCAATTCAAAGTTTTTTGCTTGTACTATAATCTTTCGCTTGCTATAATGAATCATGAATTAGGATATGATAAATAGCGTAAACTTAAATTATCAAAATATGAATGTAGATACAGGAGGTTCCTATGTTTCGTCGATTTTATCCTAAGAGATTAGCACCATCATCCTATGATATTGATTATGAGAGCTTATACAAAGAAGGTTATCGAGGAATATTATTTGATATTGATAATACCTTGGTAGAACACGGAGCGAATGCCAGTGAACGTGCGATTGAATTATTTGCACGACTTAAGGCGATTGGCTTCCAGACCTGTCTGATCTCGAATAATAGTGATGAGAGAGTGCGACGTTTTAATGAGATGATCGGTACCAACTATATTCACAAAGCCAACAAACCTTCTACGAAGAATTACATCCGTGCAACGAAGATTATGGGGACAAGAATTGATAATACGATATTCGTGGGTGACCAGTTATTTACCGATGTCTATGGTGCAAACCGTGTCGGGATGATGACATATCTGGTGAAGCCGATTCATCCGAAGGAAGAGATCCAGATAGTATTCAAGCGAAAACTGGAGCGTATTGTACTGTATTATTATCATAGGGATATTGCGAAGGGTAAGATTAAGCCGGACTAAGGTAAAAAGAAGTAAGATATATCAAGTAAGATAAAGTTGGACTAAAATAGGGCTGAACTATGATAATGCCGAACAAAGATAATGATGAGCAAATATTTGGCGGAACCAAGATATACAGGGAAAAGTCAGATAAATTGTGAATAACTCAGTTGTATTTGCGTCAGGCTGTGGATATCTTGGCGGGGATTGACGAAAGATTACGAGGATTAGCATGAATGAGGATAGGAAAAACAATATCATTTTGATTGGATATATGGGCTGTGGAAAGACTACTGTGGGTGAGAGTTTAGCCAGGAGCCTGTCCTATCATTTTCGTGATTCAGATCAGTTACTGGAGCAGAAAGCAAATGACACGATAAATCATATCTTTGCAGCGCAAGGGGAAGAGTATTTTCGTAACCTGGAGACGGAGTTATTAACGGAGCTGCTACCAGTGCTAAAGCAAACCGTATTATCAACCGGTGGCGGTTTGCCACTTCGGGAACAGAACAGGAAGCTACTGAAGGAAATAGGATATGTTGTATATCTGAAAGCGTCCAAGGAGACTACGTTGCAGCGGTTGGTCGGAGATCGTACCAGGCCATTACTCCAAGGGGAAGATATGGAACAGAAAATCGAGAACATGTTAGCCTATCGCACTCCAATCTATACCCAGGCAGCAGATCAGACCGTCATAACCGATGATAAATCGATTGAAGAGATAGTCACGCTGATCAAGGATAATTATATGAGATTATAATAGAAATCAGTATGGTTATGCGCATAGTCTCACAAGCAAGACTGTTAGCAGTGCAGAAATGGGGGAAAAGATGAAAATATTAGTGATTAACGGACCAAATCTGAATTTTCTCGGAATTCGAGAAAAGGGGATCTATGGCACACAGGATTTCAATTATCTTCTGAAACTTTTGGAGGAGAAAGCGAACGAGTGTAATGTCGAGTTGGAGATCTTCCAGAGTAACGGCGAGGGAGAGATCATCGATCGACTTCAGAAGGCGTATTATGATCAGGTTGACGGTATTGTGATTAACCCGGGTGCTTATACCCATTACAGCTATGCGATCCGTGATGCACTTGCATCTCTTGACATACCGAAGATTGAAGTACATATCTCTAATATTCATCAGAGAGAGGAATTTCGTCATACCTCAGTGACTGCTCCGGTTTGCACCAGCCAGATCGCCGGTCTGGGCCTGCAGGGATATCTCCTTGCAATAGATGCTATTCTGGAAATTGTTCAATAAAAATATAAAAGATAAACATAAGAAGGACAGGTTGACAAGATGGATAATTTTAAAAGAGTACAGGAATTATTAAATAAGCTTTCAATTGAAGCAGTATTAATCTCCAATGGCAATAATATGCGATACATCAGTGGCTTTGCAGGTGAGACAGGATATGTATATGTTTCTGAGAAAAGACATGCAGTGGTAACAGATTTTCGCTACACCATCCAGGCAGAGATGGAAGCGGAAGGTTACGAAGTTATTACGATAGGCAACGGCGGTTATGTAGAGACTCTGAATGACATTCTTAAGACAGATGGCATCCATCGTTTGGGATTTGAAGCAGAAGACATGTTGTTTGCTACTTATAACAATCTTAAAGATAAACTAGCAGTGGATGAATTGGTTCCACTCGGCAATGAGATCACGGCGATGAGACGAATTAAGACAGCAAGAGAACTGGAGCGTATCAAGAATGCAGAAGCAATCGGAGATCAGGTATTTACAGAGATCTTAGGTTACATTAAACCTGGTATGACCGAGTTAGAGGTCGCTGCGAGAATTGAGTACCTGCTTAAATTAAAGGGTGCTTCCGGTTTGAGTTTCTCAGCAATTGTTGCTTCCGGTGTGAATTCCTCTATGCCTCATGCAGTACCTTCTATGAAGAAATTAGAAGCAGGGGACTTCCTAACCATGGACTTTGGATGTGTATATGAGGGGTATTGCTCAGATATGACCAGAACGATCGTCATTGGTAAAGCTTCACAGAAACAAAAGGATGTTTATGACACGGTTCTGAAAGCTCAGCTTGCTGCTCTGGACTTCATCAAAGCCGGTGTGAAGGGAAAAGAAGTGGATCAGGTTGCCAGAGACATTATCTACAAGGCTGGTTATGAAGGCTGCTTCGGCCATGGTCTCGGACATAGTGTAGGACTTCATATTCATGAGAATCCGAGATTATCCATGCTGGAAGAAGATATTATCGAAGAAGGTATGACAGAGACAGTGGAACCAGGCATCTATATCAAAGGCTTTGGTGGTGTAAGAATTGAAGACTTGGTAGCGGTTACAAAGGATGGTCATGAGAACTTTACATTTTCAGATAAGAGATTGATTGAACTATAGTGTGAATAAAGGATTTTTACAAAAATCCTTGGTAGGAACTGCAAAGTTTGTCCATTGGAACAAACTTCTTGTTCTTACAGGTTTTCGGCTAAACGAAGATCTTTTTATACCAAGAGCGAAATATGTTATCTTGTATAAAAAAAATGTTGCAAAATGGTCAAGGTTATTATAGACTTAAGAGTAGTCAATTTTAAGGAGGAATTTTGTATATGGTTTCAGCAGGCGATTTCAGAAACGGTCTGACAATTGAAATGGACAATAGCGTATTTCAGATTATAGAGTTTCAACATGTAAAGCCCGGTAAAGGTGCAGCATTCGTGAGAACTAAGTTAAGAAACATCAAAAATGGTGGTGTGGTTGAAAGAACCTTCCGTCCTACAGAAAAATATCCACAGGCACATATCGAGAGAAGCGACATGCAGTATTTATATTCTGATGGTGATCTTTTCCACTTCATGAACGTAGAGAACTTTGAGCAGATCGGTATGAATGAAGAAGCTGTTGGCGATTCTTTGAAGTTCGTAAAAGAAAATGAGATGGTTAAGATGCTTTCCCATGCAGGAAACGTATTTGCTATCGAGCCTCCGTTATTTGTAGAATTAGTAATCACAGACACAGAGCCCGGATTTAAGGGCGATACAGCACAGGGTGCTACTAAGCCCGCTGTTGTTGAGACAGGTGCTACTGTATATGTTCCGTTATTCGTTGAGCAGGGTGACAAGATTCAGATCGACACCAGAAGCGGCGAATATATGAAGAGAGTATAATCGAATATCAAAGATTAATATGAGCGCAATCCATGGAAAATCAAGGTTTTCTGTGGGTTGCGCTTTTTTTATGATTTGTTAAAAACAATGAGGGATAGCGTAAGATCGTATAAAACAATATGGGTAGCGAACAATTAGCGAACAAATAGCATACAAAATTCGAATACTATTTTAAGGGTGTAAATTATAGAATCAAATATAATATAAAGGTTTTACCCAGGTAATAAATTAGATTTAGAAAAGTAGTAGTAACATATAATTAATTAATGTATGATATCTATAAATGTAA